>JARRRC010000097.1:0-7046 GCA_037381105.1 Desulfobacterales bacterium | reverse complement strand
GGTTTATGCCAGCGGTCTTGGAAACAGCCTGCCCATGGAAATCCAGATTCAATTTGTCAGATCCGTAAAGGGGTTGGAATCTGCCCAGATCATGCGTCCTGCCTATGCCATAGAGTACGATTATGTGAACCCTGTCCAGCTCAAACCCACCTTGGAAACGAAGTTGATATCCGGATTATTTCTGGCAGGACAGATTAACGGAACATCAGGGTATGAGGAGGCTGCTGCACAGGGGATCTGGTCAGGAATAAACGCCGCCTGCAAGATCCAGAAAAGGCCGCCTTTCATTCTCGACCGATCCCAGGCGTATATGGCGGTTATGGTCGATGATTTGGTGACGCGGGGTACACGGGAGCCTTACCGGATGTTTACGTCAAGAGCGGAATATCGATTGATGCTTCGGGAGGATAACGCCGATTTGAGATTGATGGACATCGGTCATGAATACGGCCTGATCAGTGATGACACCTTGAAAGATGTTCATGAACGGATAAAGCAAATTTCCGATGAAATCAAAAGAATTAAATCCACGATTATTAAACCCGGAAAAGAAACAAACGATTATCTCATTCAATGCAAAACAACGCCATTGAGCAGCGGTACATATCTCGATCAGCTTCTTAAACGAGCTGAACTCAAATATAATGTGGTTGATGTTTTGGCGAAAAGTCCTGACAGCATCAGCGACAAGGTGGCCCGGCAGGTGGAAACAGAAATTAAATATGAAGGTTACATTCATCGTCAGCTAAGAGAGATCGAAAAATTTAAGAACTTGGAACAGATGAGAATTCCGGATGGTTTCGATTATAACAGGGTGCACGGCCTGTCCAATGAACTCAAAGAAAAGCTTTCCGCTGTCATGCCGTCGTCTCTTGGTCAGGCCTCCCGCATAGACGGAATCACTCCGGCCGGGCTTTCCGTGATCATGATTGCCGTTAAAGCTGCTGAAGGGAAAACATCCAATATTCGACGACAACCATCGGATGCCTCTTGACACGTCGAGGCATTCAACTTATTTTGATTGTTAATAAAAATGATAGTCAATGTTGACATTTAAAAACAATGAGGCACTGAGAGGATGGCAGAGAAAGATTATTATAAAATACTTGGTGTAGACAAAACCGCTTCTGAAGAGGATATCAAGAAAGCGTATCGAAAACTTGCCATGAAATATCATCCGGATCATACCAAAGGAGATAAAAACGCCGAGGAAAAATTTAAAAAAATGAGCGAAGCCTATGCTGTTTTGAGCGATAAAGAGAAACGAAAACAGTATGATACCTTCGGATCAGCCGGATTCCAGCAACGGTATACCCAGGAAGATATTTTTAGAGGTGCCGATTTTGAGAGCATACTGAACGAATTATTTGGCGGTTCCAGTCCTTTTGGTGCCGGAGGCAGAACGGGGTTTTCTTTCGGTGGAGGCAGCCCTTTCGGCAGATATCAAAGACAACGACAGGCCCAACCCAAGGGGGCTGATCTTGAATATGAGCTACCGTTAACCTTGCAGGAAGTGGCGACAGGAACCCAAAAAGTCGTTTCTTTTCAACACAAGGGCCGCAGTGAAAAACTTACGGTCAAAATTCCGAAGGGTATGATTTCCGGAAAGAAGCTCAGAATCGCCGGTAAAGGTGAACCCAGTCCCTACGGCGGTCCGGCCGGAGATCTCTACATCATATCCAAAGTGCTTGCCAGCCCGGTTTATGATGCACAAGGCTATGATCTTTATATCAATCGGGATATAAAGCTGACCGAAGCGATTTTGGGAGCAAATATTTCCGTACCGACATTGAGCGGAAACGAATTAAAACTGAAGATACCTCCGGGCACCAAACATAAAACAAAAATGCGCCTGGCCGGACATGGACTTCCCCATATGCACGGTAAAGGTCAAGGAGATCTTTATGTTCGTATTCAAGTGAATATACCCAACCGACTGACCAAAAGACAAAAGGGTTTGATTGAAGAATTGGCAGAGAGTGGCTTGTAAAACAGGGCATTTGTTGATATACTATGCGCTGTAAATTCTAAGAAAAATTTTTAAGATAACTTGTAAATGAAAACGGAATTTTTGGAACGCAATCATTTTCCCGGCTCGCTGACGTGGTCGGCTGTCTGAGGTTTTCGTTATGCCCGAACTGATACCGGTCCTCTCTAAAAACGATATCGACAGCTTGGTCGCTCATGTTGCACAACGGATATCTTCTGATTATCAACATCATGACCTTGTTCTCATCGGTGTACTAAAAGGTGCATTTGTATTTCTATCTGATCTTATTCGGCGTATGGATGTTCCGGTTCAAATTGATTTTATACGCACTTTCAGTTATGGCTCCGGCGATTGTTCTTCCGAAGACATCCGTTTAACCAAGGATATAGAAGTTGATATAGAAAATAAGGACGTGCTCCTTGTGGAAGATATCGTAGATACAGGCTTGACTTTGAAATATCTTATCGATTATTTGAAATCATATCATCCGAAGACGATCAAAGTGTGTGCTTTAATTGATAAACAGGAGCGCCGCAAGATAAATGTTGCCATCGATTATAGCTGCCATGATTCGGCCGAAGGGTTTCTTGTTGGATATGGGCTTGACTATAACGAAGACTATCGGTATTTATCGGGGATCTATCGCCTTCAACTATAACAATCGGGGTATACTATGATTATCACCTGTAAGGAATGTAATGCAAGTTTTAATTTGGATGAAAACCTCTTAAAACCGACGGGTTCAAAAGTTCGCTGCTCAAAATGCAATGAGGTTTTCCTGGCATATCCGCCAAAAATTTCGGAAAAAGTCCAAGAGACGGTCGAAATTGAATCGGAAATTGAAGATCAGCCCGATGTAAAGGAGCTAGAAACCGAAAAGAAAGAAACAGCGGTGGAGGATGAGCTCGATTTTTCGGACATGGAAGAGTTGCTGGATGAGGAAAAAGCACCGGAAGGTGAAGACGCAACCGGTGATGAAGCGGCTGAAGATCTTGAGTTGGATCTCGATTTGGATATGCCGACCGATGATGAGAAGGTAAAAGAAGGCATTGCGGCAGGTGTCGAGGAAGCGGAAGCCGACGACTTTGATCTGTCCGACCTGGAAGACTTGCTTGATGAGGAAGAATCAGTCCTGGAAAGCGTTGCGGATGACGCTGTTGAGGATTTGAAACTTGAAGCGGATTCCGAATCTGATGCAGTAGCCAAGATGCCCCCAAAAAGTGATGATCTTGAAGACCTGGATGAACTCGATTTGTCCGATTTGGAAGAGGTTTTGGATTTAGAAGAGCCGATGTCCGAAGATGAATCCGTACCGGAGGATATTGAACTTGAGTTGGATATGGAAGCAGAGCCTGAACTTGAGCAGGCACCGGTAGGTGATGAAGACGAAGATCTTGAAACGGTTGATCTTTCGGAAATAGAGAAAATGCTCGAAGTCGAAGAAACAGAAACGAAAGTGGAACCTGAAGACAAGGAGCTCGATCTTGAACTGGATCTGGAAGAAGGGCCTCCTGAATCGCCGTTACCTGAAGATTCATCAAAAGTTGAAGTGTATGAACTTGACGAGGCAGAAGAGGCATCCGAAGAGCCTGAAGCTGTCGAGGCTGCCGAAGATGAAGGGGTTAAACCGGAATTTGAATTTGAAGAGCCTGTTGAGGAAGAACAAATAGAAGATGAAACTGCCGATATAGAACCGGCGGTGGCTGTAGCAGCATCTGCCAAAGGAAGACGTGTCAGCAGGCCGCTGGTATTCCTCTTGGTTTTGGTGCTATTGGCGGGTGGATCTTACGGCACTTACGTTTTGCTTGACTACCTGAATATCGAAATTCCTTTTGTCAGCGATTATCTTAAGCCCAAAGTCGCTGACCCCAAGGGAAGTCTTAAAATAGACACCTTGGATATTAACAGCAAATTTATTTTAAATGTAAAGGCAGGTAAACTTTTCGTGATCACCGGCAAAATTAAAAACGGATATTCGGATGCCCGTCGTTTCATCAGCATTACCGGCAGATTGTATACAAAAGGTAAAACGCTCGCAAAAACGGAAACCGTTTTTTGCGGGAATGTATTATCGGATATAGAACTTTCCAATATGGACTTGGAAGCCATAAAAAAACGACTTTCAAATCGTTTCGGAGATGATAATTCTAACTTGAAGGTTGAGCCTGGAAAAGAGCTTCCGTTTATGATTGTATTTTCGAATCTTCCCGAGAATCCCGAGGAATTTTCAGTTGAAGCGGCCGGCTCGACTTCAACCTCCGTGTCATGATAACGGACGTAAATTTAAAGATTTTATCTTGACTTGGCAAATCCGAGCTGTTAGAGATGCCGGTGTCAAAAATCAGAAGATCGCTGTTTAATTAAGCTAAAACAATACTTTAACAGTTTATTACACTGTCATATTTTTAAATATGCCTTGGCGATGTAGCTCAGATGGTCAGAGCATGCGGCTCATATCCGCAGTGTCCGGGGTTCAATTCCCTGCATCGCCACCAAAACCATCCATAACCCTCTGTTTATACAGAGGGTTTTTTCTGTATTTTGCCTTATCAAAGATTAGGCAGATCTGCTGAGAGGCGTTTTAAGGGGTATAATATTTTAAAACCTTTCACATAAGGAGAACCCGATGTTCATCATAAATAGATCGGTGGCCATTATAAGGCCCAAGCAGCCGTTTGTGGACTGGGCCAATTCCATTGTGGATGAAGAACGATATTCCGTAAGTGATTTTGGCACTGATTGCAGCGTCATCCTGTTGCCGGTAACAGACTCGGATGAAGATGCAGAGGCTTTCATAAAAGATATTTTCAAAGATGTCTTTGAAATGGAACTCTCAAGCTGGGTTGTCGATGATGAAATGTGGCCTGAGACCATTACCTACGAAATGTTTCTGGACTGGTTTGACGTTGAGTATCATTCAATGGCCTTTGATTCCCTTAAAGATGATATTGAAAAAGAAAATTATGAATATTGATTGTCGGCAAACCGAAATGACTTGAAAATTGGCAGTAATAGGATCTAATCAACTAATATCTATAGATAAATTATCAATGAGCGGGATCTTTCAGTCCCATGCCCCTATGGCACATCCTACCCTTCCCGGGCATCACATTTTAACTTGACATACAAGTTTCCCATATTATTTTATTCAATAAAGCTTCTTATTATGATCTTATCTCATTTTCAATTTGCTACATTCCAACTATTTTTTCATTAGTTTCATTTCTTGTTGGGAGCTCAGTAGCCCATTTCCAGACCTTAAAAGGTATATTCATTAGCAAAGGGAGGTGTTTCCAATGAAAGAAAGACGTCAACATGAGAGGTTTAATATTCCACTTCCTGTGAGACTGGAAACCCTGGAATCAGACAGAAAAGAGATTTTAGAATATGAAACCAGAGATATATCTACTTCTGGAACATTCATTCCATCACTCAGGTCTTTACCGGAAGGAACACGGTTTATTATGGATTTCACGATTCCGAGTGACGACATTAAAGAATTTAAATACGTGAAGAGTTTAAAAGGTTCCACAGGAACCCTGGTGAGATCTAACTCAAAAGGAATGGCAGTTCATTTTGACAGAGATTGCTATATTGTAAGTCTAAGTTCCAATAACATGAACTAACAGAAATTAAATAAATATGCGGTTTAATAGTGGTTTAAAACAGGGTCATCGTTGGTTTCGCTTTTGTTGTTCATTCAATAACTTCAGCCTAAGCCTCCCATCTCAAGTGTTTGGTTAGTGTCCATCCATAAATGGTCTTTTTGTCCAACCTCTGTGTTATGCTCAAAAAATAATCCTCGGAATATCAATTATATGCCTGCGGTTATTTTTTTCGCATGCCTTGATCTTGAACAAAAATTCTCATTTATGGATGGACACTATATATAGACATTTTGTGCTATGCGGAAATCAGGTCGGATACGGAGACCAGTTCAAACGAGGATCCCTTTTCAATGAGTTCACATTTGAAATCGTAAAGTGCCATTAGGGTGGAAAGATGAGGGTGACCGATGCCAATGGCTTCTCCGTATTTTAAGGCATGTTGCTTTAGATGACTGAGCTGCCTGCGGATATCCGACAATTCAGGAGAATTGTCTAAAAAAACGTTTCTCGGCGCACTTTTCATATTCAACCGTCTGGCCAATTTATAGGCTTGAGAATGACTTCTCGTCAAACTGTCCACAAAAAATAGATTCTTCTGTTTAATGATTTTCAATGCTTCAACCACCTTGTTGGAACAAGACGTAAATCTCGATCCCATATGGTTGTTCACACCGGATGCCTGGGGGATTTGTGAAAGGTTTTCCTGGATGATTTCTTCGATTTCATCGTCTTTATATGAAACATAAAGGGCTCCAGGTCCGGGATCGATATCCTGAGCATACGGTTCCATGGGTTGGTGGAGCATAACCTCATGCCCTTTTTCGTAAATTTCTTTGGCCAAAAAGTTAGAGTATTGTAGTTTGGGGAGGATTGCAAATGTCATCGGCATCTTCAGGGACAAAAATGCGTTTGCCCGGGAAATGCTGCTGCCGATATCATCGATGATAAAGGCGATTCTCGGTGCCGGGACGGAAGCACGGACGCTTTGTTTCCGGGGCTTTGGAATCGGAAAGAAGCACGTTTCTTGTGCATTCGCATCCGAAAAAATATTGAGCCCAAGCAGGGCTCCGGAAAGGTATGCAAAGCCTTTTAAAAGGAAAAGCCTGCGACGATAAAGTTGTTTTTTCTGTTCTGGATACTTTTCCTCCATCTTATGGGGGTACATACAATTTATTGATATAAAGGTCAAGTAAAAACACAACATGTTGTGAATTTAGCCGGAAAAATTTTCTCCGGTCTGCTGAAATTTGTCCGGGCTGCTGAACTTAGAGGAAAATATATTGATAAAAAGAGAAATTTCGACGCTAAACCAACCGGTCAAATAGCTTGACTTGACAGAAAGAATAGTTATAATTATAGAATACTTATTAAGTTTTTTTAACACATAGGTAAAGGAAACAACGCATGCGGCTATGATTCAAGGTTTTGAAAAAATCGTTGAAGAACGG
>JARRRC010000096.1:0-7059 GCA_037381105.1 Desulfobacterales bacterium | reverse complement strand
ATCATAAGCCTTTCTGTCTTCAAACCAGCCTTCGAAAGAATGGCCGTTGACGCACTGCAAGTCATAAGCAATCATAAAATCTTACCCATAATTTTTATTTGAATCGAGTTCCCCGCAACTACACCGAAAAAGCCTTTGATGTAAAGAACCGCTTTTTTAATAGAATCTTTTAATAGTTTGGTTGCCTATATTTTTTTAAAATGATAACATAATTATCTTTATTTTAAAAGTCATTCTTGGTTAACATTATTGCGTTTTGCCGTTTAAAGAGTATCTAAGTGATTATATGACGCTGATCAAAACAGATTTTTTAATTGTCGGAAGCGGTATTGCCGGTCTTACCTTTGCTCTTAAAGTGGCCAAGTTTGGTGATGTCGCCTTGGTCACCAAGAAAGGAATTATGGACAGCAACACCTCCCATGCCCAGGGTGGAATCGCTTCTGTGTTTGACAAGTTGGATTCTTTTGATCTTCATATTCAAGATACGCTGGTCTCCGGAGACGGGCTTTGCAACCGGGATGTTGTTGAAATGGTGGTTAAGAACGGTCCTGACAGGATCCGTGAATTGATCGATATGGGAGTACATTTCAACCTCAAAAGAGACCCATCGCCATTATCTGAAACATCCGGAATTGAGCCTGATTTGGACCTTGGGCGAGAAGGCGGCCATTCTCAAAAGCGGATTGTCCACGCTTATGACATGACCGGAAAGGAAGTTGAAAGCGTTCTCGTCGAGCATGTAAAAAATAACCGTCGAATCCACCTGTTTGAAAACCACATCGCTATTGATCTCATTACCATATCCACCCGCATGAAAAGAGGCGTAATCACCACGACCCATGAAGACTACTGCTGCGGCGCATATGTTTTGGATCGACAAACCAACCGGGTTAAAACGTTCTGTGCAAAAATTACGCTGCTTGCCACCGGCGGAGCCGGCAAAGTCTATCTTTATACCAGCAATCCGGATATTGCCACGGGAGACGGGATTGCCATGGCTTACCGTGCCGGGGCTACGGTGGCCAACCTCGAATTTGTCCAGTTCCATCCAACATGTCTCTTTCACCCCGAAGCCAAAAATTTTTTGATTTCAGAAGCCTTGAGGGGAGAAGGCGCAATACTGCTCGATGCTTCCGGCGACCCTTTTATGGAAAATTACGACCCTCTAAAGGACCTCGCATGTCGCGACGTGGTTGCCCGCGCCATAGATGCAGAGCTCAAAAAAAGCGGATCGGATTCCGTGTTTCTTGACATTTCTCATAAAAAATCCGATTTCATCAAGGAACGTTTTCCCAATTTATATGAAAAGTGTCTTTCCTTTGGCTTTGATATGACAAAGGAGCCGCTCCCGGTCGTTCCGGCGGCCCATTATATGTGCGGGGGTATTGCCACCGATATGCACGGTAAAACGGATTTGCATCGACTCTATGCCGTCGGCGAATCAGCCTGTACAGGATTACACGGAGCCAACCGTCTGGCAAGCAACTCTTTGATTGAAGCGCTGGTCTATTCCCACATGGCCGCCCTGCAGGCAGCCAAAGATATCGATACGCTGGATTTCAGCCTCACCCCGGATCCTCCGGCATGGGATGAGGTCGGAACCACAGACAGTGATGAAGTGATTATGGTTTCTCAAAACTGGGACGAGATCCGGCGATTTATGTGGAATTATGTCGGAATCGTTCGATCGAATAAGCGGCTGGAAAGGGCAAAACGACGCATTGAAATCATCCAACAAGAGATACGGGACTATTACTGGGACTTCAAAGTCTCGGCAGATCTTATCGAGCTTAGGAATATCGCGATGGTGGCGGAACTGATTATCAAATGCGCAAGACATCGAAAAGAAAGCCGCGGACTTCACTACAACATTGAATTCCCATATCGAGACGATAAACGATGGCAAAAAGATACGATTCTTCGAAGATCATTTTTAGGATAGAATGCCAATAATTGATGTTCGTCCGATTCACGCTTTCAATGATTTATAATTTTCATTGACAATACGGGGTTATGTATTAGTTTATTTCATCTTCCATACGTATTTTTTGCTGCCGTTCAAAAACTATCGGTCAATTACCAGGTAATTAAATGACAACCAAAAAAGATTACTACGATATTTTAGGCGTACACCGAAATGCCAATGAAAGCGATTTAAAAGCCAGCTACCGAAAGCTGGCCCTAAAGTACCATCCAGACCGAAATCCAGGGGATAAAGAAGCTGAAGATAGGTTCAAAGAAGCATCCGAAGCTTATGAAGTCCTTCGGGATCCCCAAAAGCGAAATATTTATGACCAGTTTGGGCACCAAGGGCTTGAAGGATCCGGTTTTTCGGGATTCAGCGGTTTTGAGGACATTTTTTCGAGTTTTGGCGGAATTTTTGAAGAATTTTTCGGATTCAGCAGTGGCGGTCGTTCAAGAAGCAGAACCCAAAGGGGTGCTGATCTTCGCTACGACCTTACGCTCAGTTTTTTGGAAGCCGCTTTTGGAACGGAAACAAAAATAGATTTGGAAAAAATGGAGATTTGTCCATCTTGCGATGGGACGAAATGTGAACCGGGCACACATCCCGATACCTGCTGGCAGTGTAACGGTACGGGGCAAGTTTCTAGAAGTCAGGGGTTTTTTACTGTCAGGACAACGTGTTATCAATGTAATGGCGCCGGCCAAATCATTCCTCATCCTTGTACGAACTGCAAGGGCACCGGCCAAATCAGGGTCAGCAAAAAAGTGACCGTAAAAATTCCAGCCGGTGTCGATAACGGATCTAGACTCAGGCTTTCCGGCGAGGGCGAAGCCGGTACTTACGGCGGCCCGCCGGGTGATCTCTATGTATTTATTCATGTTGAACCTCACGAGTTTTTTGAACGCGACAACACGAACATCATCTGCCAGATAAACATCTCTTTCGTGCAAGCAGCGCTGGGAGACTCCATAACGGTGCCTACACTGAACGGCAAAAAACAGCTTAAAATTCCAAAGGGTACCCAGCCCGGTGATATTTTTCGTTTTCACGGAGAAGGAATTGCTTCTTTGAGAAGCGGTAAACGGGGAGACGAGATTATTCAGGTACTTGTCAAAACACCCACTCATCTGAACAAGAGACAGGAAGCACTCCTCAAGGAGTTTGCTCAAATCGAATCAAAGAAGTTTCCGAACAAGTTAAAAAATATCCTTAAAAGCGGCCTGGATAAAGTATCGCACTAAAGGAGAGAGACGGATAATGTATGAATTAAAAGTGATAACCCATTTTGCGGCCGCTCATCAACTCAAAATGGTCGCCGAAAAATGTGAAAATCTTCACGGCCACAACTGGAAGATTGAAATCTGTGTGGCCGGGAAAGATCTCAATAAGGCCGGGGTATTGATCGATTTCGGAGAATTAAAGAAGCACATCTCTATTATTAAGGCAAGGCTGGATCACAAGTTTTTAAATGAGCTCGATGATTTTAACGATAACTATCCGCCGTCTTCGGAAAACATCGCTCACTATTTCGCCACAACCCTCCAATCCATGATAGACAGTCCCGATATACAGGTATCACAGGTAACCGCTTGGGAGTCGGAAAACGCCTGTGCAACCTATATTACGCCGTGACTATTTTCTGAATTGTTCCATCAACTCATCCCGGGTAATGATCGCTGAAACCGCTTTGACATGTTTACGGATATTTTCCAATCCTCCTTCCTGACGGTCAACCAGAATAACCGCTTTGACCACATCCAGGCCTTCGGAACCGGCCCGCTCTATGGCCTTGATGGTGGACCCGCCGGTAGTCGCGACATCATCGATAATCACAACCCGTTGTCCGGATTTCACATCGCCTTCGATCCACCGGATGATGCCATGATCTTTTTTGGTTTTCCGTATGGAAAAAGCATTGATGGGGCTGCCTTTAATTCCTGAAACAAATGCAACAGCCATGGCCATGGGGTCTGCGCCGAATGTCAACCCACCCACTCCGTCAGGGTTCAAATCCTTGATATTCTCAAATACCAGATGTCCCACCAGAAACATGCCTCTCGGACTCAATGTGGTGGGTTTGCAATTCACATAAAATTGACTCATTCTGCCTGAAACAAGTCTAAAGCTCGGTTCTTTTGTGTACTTGAACGATTTTTTACAGATAATTTCGATAAGTTCCTGTTTCATATCCATTGTATTCCATCCCTTGATCACATGAACTCATAAAGAAGATCAACAAAACTTAACAGACTAACCGATGCGCTCCGCAATAAATATATAATCCGGCTTGGGCGGCCAAACAGGCCAGTGTCATATTCAATTCGGATGCCAGTTCCACGGCCAGCGAAGTGGGGCGTGAAAACGCCAATACCACCGGAATCCGTGCTCGAGCAGCTTTTTGCACCAGCTCATAACTAATGCGTGAAGAAAGGGTCAATAAGACGGCCTCCTGGAGCCTTCGATCTAAAAAAAGCCTGCCGACGGCTTTATCCAGAGCATTGTGTCGCCCCACATCCTCGGCCACGGACAACAGCTTAAAATCAGAGCTGTATAGAGCGGCCGCATGAGAGGCCCGGGTTTTGTCCCGCAGGGGCTGGTGTTGAGAAAGATTTTCAAGACATTCCAGGGCCAGACCGGCATCAATCCGGGTATGGTCTTTTATGGGACGGATCATCTGATGAAGATCCTTTACGATTTCTTTTCCGCAAATGCCGCAGCTGGTCTGGCTGATAAATCCGCGCCTGTCCAGAATATCGACGATCTTGTCCCGTCTCGATTTACTCAAAGTGACGGTGACCACATTGGCATCGTCGCCCTGGCAACAGGATATGGTGTTCACATCATCCGGTGAATCCACCAACCCCTCGGACAGGCAGAACCCGGCGGTATGAGCCAGTTCATCGCCCGGCGTCCGCATCACTACGGAATACGGTTTTCCTTCAATACGAATCGACAAAGGCTCTTCACCGATGAGCCGATGTTTGGAAGATGCGCTGCCATCTTGGTCCCACTGCAATACCGTATGTTCAAGAAATGTCTCCAAGAAAGTCTCCTCATGAATACTCCGGGATAATCTCTGTGCGCTCCCTATCTGCGAGTTTTTCCGTAAAAAATAGAACGCACGGCCTCAGGAGTTCTTTCATACAGTGCGAAAATTATCAGGACCGCCAGTATCACAGCACTGATGACCTGAATATTATGTGGAATAATATTGGCGGCCTGTCCTGCTGTCGCTGTTGCGGAGATGCCCATACCGTAATAGAGCATATCCGTAAAATATCCTAAAATAATAGAACATATAGCGATTGACCCCAGATATATCAAGAGGGATTTTTTCCCAAATAGGCCTGAAATCATGCTGATTGAAGCAATATTGGTGGCCGGACCGGCCAGTAAAAAAACAAGAGCGGCACCGGGATTCAATCCTTTCAATACCAGCGCAGCGGCAATGGGTGTGGAAGCGGTTGCGCAGACATACATGGGAATCCCCGTCACGAGCATAAGCAACATGGCTGCGAAATTGTTGGTAAGATAGGATTCGAAGAACGAATCAGGAATCAGGCGGGTGATGATACCGGCCAAAAAAATACCGAGGATAAACCATTTCCCGATATCGCCGAGAAGATCCACAAACGCATATTTCAATCCCAAAGTTATTTTCGCGACAAATAGATTTTTATCCGGTTCGGATGAAGCGCCGATAGTGTTGGTGCAGCAACTGCCCGAACCTGAACAGGCAGCCTGGAGAATATTATCCGATGAACTGATTGACGGCAACAATACGTTTTCGGAAAAACCGGTCACAATAGCGGTAATAAACGCCGCCACCGGTCGAATGATTGCGATAATCGGGTCCATCAGCGCAAACGTTAAGGGTATGGAATCGACGCCCGATTCAGGCGTTGAGATCAGAAAGGACATGGCGGCGCCGTTGTTGGCGCCCTGACGTTTCAAACCTGCCGCAGCCGGTAAGACGCCGCAAGAACACAATGGAATCGGGATACCCGCAAGGGCTGCCAAGAACACCGGGCGCACCTTTCCCCTGCCGAGATAACGGACGATAATTTCAGGCTTGATAAAAACATAAAGAATTCCGGCAACAAAAAAGCCGAAAAGCATGTAGATGGCAGATTCATAAAAAACATGCCACGACGAACTTAGAATTGAAAAAACAATATTCATTATTTTTTAAAATTTCTTCGATCCATCTTGATGTTATTCTTGTACATGTTGTATGCTTTGACTGATGAGCGATTTTACATGATCGTCGTCCAAGCGGTAAAAGACGATTTTGCCCTCTCTTCGATACCGCACGATTTTTAAATTTCTGAGTATTCGCAATTGATGCGAAACAGCGGATTCGGAAGATCCGGAAACAGCAGCCAGATCACAGACACACAGCTCGCATACCGCCAAAGCCGTAACGATCTTCAGCCGGCTCGGGTCGCTGAGGGCTTTAAAAATATCGGCCAGGCTTTGAAGAGTATCCGGATCAGGAAGATGATTCGTCGCCTGTACCACTTTTGATTGATGTATGACTTTTTCCTGGCACCGGGTCATTTCTCACCTCTTATCGATTGATCATCTGTTCATATGTGAATTTGTTTTAATTGTCAATAACTGCTTAAATAAAATTTAACTTGACAAATTATAATGATTATCTAAAAATAGTAAATTTCTTAAATCATAGCCAAATTCAGACGCCTAAGGAGGAGTTGAAAAGATGTACGCTATCGTTAAAACCGGCGGTAAACAATATAAAATACATGAAGGCGATATCATCAGGGTCGAAAAAATCTCAGGAGACCTCAACAACCCGATTTCATTCGACCGGGTTTTGATGTTTTCAGATGGTGAAAATGTCCGAATCGGTCGGCCTGCTCTTGACGATGTAACGGTAAAAGGACATATCGTCGAACAGGGCAAGGGGAAAAAGGTCATTGTTTTCAAATACAAGCGACGCAAAAGATACCGTCGCAAACAGGGCCACAGACAACAATATACGGCGATCAAAATTGATCAAATCGAAGCCTAAAAAAAGGATGTCGTCACATCCAACATCCAAAAGATGACGATACGAAGTATAAATAGTG
>JARRRC010000095.1:0-7064 GCA_037381105.1 Desulfobacterales bacterium | reverse complement strand
ATCTCCCCGGCCGCAGTGGGTGAGCGTGCTCACAAGATTCGCCATGGTGCCGCTGGCTACAAATAACGCCGCTTTTTTCCCCAGTCGTTGGGCGACCATGTCTTCCAGCCGGTTGACCGTGGGATCTTCGCCGAAAACATCGTCGCCGACTTCTGCTTCAGACATAGCCCGGCGCATGGAAGGCGTCGGCTGGGTGATGGTGTCCGATCTCATATCAACAATCCGCATGTTTTGTCTCCTTAAAATTCTTTTAAACCCGTTGCCTCAAATTTTAATAATTCTGTTAATTTTAAGCAAGATTTTCCAATAAATTTCGGCAAAAGGCGTTAAATTAAATGCGTTTTTGTATGGTTTCAAACAACATATTTCCTTTGGACTTTGGAAATTGAACATTTCAGTCAATTACCCCGACCAGCGGGTTGATCTATGGTGCGGCATGTATTATAGACATACATGTCTGACAACCATCAATGAGAATACCGCAATCCACGCATCGGGGTGCTGACAACCACCTTCGCGTTCCATGACCGTCTGTTATATGATCACCCATGTGTTGCAAGATACGATGAAAATCAAGCAATTAAGGGGAAAAGCATGTCTGACATTATGGAAAAAGCCCAAGCCATTCTACAAAAAGTCTTTGGCTTTAAAGACTTTGTATCTCTTCAAGCCCGGATCATCGCACATGTCATGGCAGGCAGGGATGCCCTGGTCGTCATGCCCACCGGCGGAGGCAAATCCCTGTGTTATCAGATACCGGCGCTCTTGTTCGATGGACTGACCATCGTCGTGTCGCCGCTGATTTCCTTGATGACCGATCAGATTCAGCAGCTGCATGAAAACGGAGTGCCGGCCGCCATCCTGAACAGCGCCCTCGAATTGAGCGCATACCGTCACAACGTGGAACAAATTAAAGCCGGCAAGGCAAAGCTGCTGTATATGGCTCCGGAAACCCTGCTCAAGGACACTCTATTGAAGCTGCTGGCATCGATCAAGGTCAGCTGCCTTGCGATCGACGAGGCCCACTGCATTTCCGAGTGGGGCCATGATTTCCGGCCGGAATACAGGCGCCTGGCCGAGATTCGCAAACAGATGCCGCAGGCGGTGTGCCTGGCCCTGACCGCCACAGCCACGGAACACGTCCGTACGGACATTAAAAAAAGCCTCGGGTTGGATGAAGGCGCTGAATTCATTTCCGGCTTTGATCGTCCCAATTTGGTTTTACAGGTTGCCTTCAAGGACAATCCTTACCGGCAGGTCTTGACCATGATCCGACGGCATGCGGACCAGCCGGGTATCATTTATTGCGCGTCACGAAGGCAGGTCGATCAGCTTACCCGATCGCTCACCCAAGACGGCATTCCGGCACTTCCCTATCACGCCGGCCTGTCCGATGTGGAGCGCAACCGCCACCAGACGCGCTTTTCCCAAGACGACGCGCAGGTGATGGTGGCCACCATTGCTTTTGGAATGGGTATCGATAAAAGCAATATCCGCTTTGTCATTCATTATGATCTGCCCAAAAATATTGAAAGCTATTACCAGGAAATCGGACGCGCGGGACGGGACGGAGTGGAGGCCCACTGCCTGCTGCTTTATTCCTTCGGCGATATCCATAAAGTAAAATTTATGATCAAACGAATGGATGCCTCACGGCAGCGGACGGCCAATCTGCTGCTGACTACCCTGCTTCGCTATGTGGAAACCGTTGTGTGCCGGCGGCTCGTGCTCTTGGATTATTTTGGAGAGCGTTATCCGCAAGAGACATGCGGCATGTGCGACAACTGTCTGGCCGAAAAAACAGAAACCTAAGATCTGAGCGTGGCCGCACAAAAGCTGCTCTCCTGTGTCAGGCGCACCGGTGAATCGTTTGGGGTTGAGCATGTCATTGATGTCCTCCGAGGTTCCAAGGCTCAAAAGATCGTCCGGCGCGGCCACCACAAACTTTCCACTTACGCCATCGGTCCGGAGTATTCCAGGCACCAGTGGCGGCACCTTGCACGCCAGTTGCTGCATAAAGGGTTCATGACGCAGGATATGGAATACGGCGGACTGCAACTGACCCCTAAAGCATGGGAACTTTTCAGGGGTCAAACCGGGTTCCATGGCGCTTTGCCGGCTCATGCATCCAGCCACGACCAAGCAAGCAGGGGCTCTTTGGCAGAAGCAAAAAGCACGACCCATGATCCAGCCCTCTTTGAGCGTTTAAGGAAAAAACGCAAACAACTGGCTGATGAAGCTCAGGTGCCGGCATTTGTGATTTTTTCCGATCGAACATTAATGGAGATGGCTGCCCGGTTTCCCCAATCTAAAGAGAGCCTTTTGCAGATCAACGGAGTCGGGCAGGTTAAAGAAAAAAGATATAGCGCTGTTTTCTTGGACATTATCCGGCGTTATTGTGCTGAAAAAAATTTTGGGTGATTCACGAATGAGAAAAGACATGATGCATTGAAAGGCAACAAATCGCATCTATATGTCGTAGAAGTGGTTTCAAAACCTCCCCTCGGACTCAATCTCTGTGTTGGACAGAGACGTCCAATCCTCGAAATATTCCAGATATTCTTGCGGTTGGCCGTCCCAGTCCGCCTTGACCTTGACCCCAATTGAAGATTTTAAAACCACTTCCGGTGTGGTTGAGCTTTGGGCGCGGAATATCTTTTGCGTTGTTGTAAAGTTTGTGCTATACAAAAATAAATAATATAGGCGCTGGGGGTGCTGATCGGCTGAGAGGCATTTTATGCCAACCCTAAGAACCTGAACTCGATAATGCGAGCGTAGGGATGCGATTGAGACATGAACCAAGGGTCTACAAGCTGCAGCCCTTGGTTTTTTTATTTTTGGAGGCACTTATGACACAATTGGAACTTGCCAGAAAAGGCATCATTACAAGTCAGATGGAACTGGTGGCTCAGTATGAGGGGCTGGAGGCCGAACTTGTTCGTCATGGCATCGAACAGGGAACCATTATAATCCCGGCCAATATCAACCATACCAACCTTACCCCTCGGGGCATCGGACAAGGACTTAAAACCAAGGTCAATGCCAATATCGGAACGTCTTCAGCCGTGGATGATATCGAAAATGAGCTGGAAAAGTTGCGGATTGCCGTTGAGGCCGGAACAGATGCCGTCATGGACTTGAGCACCGGCGGTGATATTGCTGCGGCAAGAAAGGCCGTAATGGCGGCCTGTCCTCTGCCTGTAGGCACCGTCCCGATTTACCAGGCGGGAATTGAGGCAATATCCAAACGCGGGGCCATCGTTAAGATGACCGTTGATGACCTGTTTGATTCCATTGAAGCGCATGCTAAAGACGGCGTCGATTTCATCACAGTGCACTGCGGCGTCACGCAGTCAGCCATCAATCGGCTTAAGCGGCAGGGGAGAATTACCGATGTGGTGTCCCGCGGCGGCGCTTTTCTAATCTCCTGGATGCTTTATAACGAGCAGGAAAATCCGCTTTACGAGCACTATGATCGCCTGCTGGCAATCACCCGTGAATATGATGTTACGTTAAGCCTTGGTGATGGAATGCGTCCCGGCTGCTTGGCCGATGCCACCGACCGTGCCCAGATTGAGGAACTGCTTATCATTGGAGAATTGACACAGAAGGCACAGGAGGCAGGAGTGCAAGTGATGGTGGAGGGTCCGGGGCATGTGCCCTTGAATCAGATTGAGACGAATGTCCAATTGCAAAAATCGATCTGTAAAGGAGCCCCCTTCTATGTACTTGGACCGCTGGTCACTGATATCGCAGCCGGGTATGACCATATTACCGGTGCAATAGGCGGAGCTGTTGCCGCCGCTGCAGGGACGGACTTCCTTTGTTATGTGACTCCGGCAGAGCATCTTTCTCTTCCTGACGCAGAGGACGTAAGGCAGGGTGTCATCGCCGCCCGCATTGCCGCCCATGCCGGAGATCTCATAAAGGGTGTCAAGGGGGCTATGGAAAGGGATGAGAAGATGGCGCTGGCACGGAAGAGGCTGGATTGGGAAGCGCAGATTCGTCTTTCCATTGATCCGGAACATGCCCGCCGGGTGCGCAGCCGGAACGAATTTTCGGGTGCGGCATGCAGCATGTGCGGTGAATATTGTGCCATGGAGCTGATGGACAAGCATCTGGGGATATTGGCTCCAAAGTGCTAGCTGGGGAAAATGTTACAGTTAAATCCACGGACAGGGAGGAAATGGAAATGTTATCTATAAAAAATATAGCTATTTTGGGGATTCTTATTTGTGTATGTGCTTTTTTAGCCCCCCCTGTTTTCGCAGAAGAAGCAAATACGACCTGGCAGATCATTTCGCATATTGATAAAGTTCTCAAAGAAAATCCTTTGCCGCATGACAAGAAATCCCAGCTGATCAAAATTGCAGAAGATGATACAATTAGTGCTTTTGTTGTCAGGATGATGCCGGGTGCTGATTTGGGACCTCATTATCATGAAAGTCATGATGAAATTGAATATGTAATCAGAGGTACTGGACAGTTGCTGGTGAATGACAGGTGGGTCGATATTAAACCGGGAAGTATTCATTTCAACCCGATGGGTAAAGTTCATGCTGCAAAAAATACGGGCAATGAGCCATTGATCGTTTTAATCGCTTTCACCCCGGCAATGAAAGCAACAGACAGGCATTTCTTAAAATAGTCATTATTTCTTGTCTCCTTAAGCGATATATCTATAGACATTATCAATAGCTGTTTTTGAGATCATTGATATTATGACTTTGACATCACACTGCCCTTCTTATATTTTTAATGTTTGTAGAAAAATCAATTTGCGGGTTAGGAAATAAAATATGTATTATTTTTTCGGTTTTACCTGAACTGCGTGAATCATTCTGCCCGGGTATGGTAGGGCTTTAGGTTAGACCGGAAGATCCAACATTTACTGCCTCATTCTAAATTGCAAAGTCCTGATGTCGAATCGCCTATAATCCCTATATTCTTGTATTTATGTCATTTATATAAAATATTTGAACGTGAAACGTAGCCGTTATGGAAAAGTCAAAAAATATTCGACTCACTGAAACCGTTAAAGGTGCGGGTTGAGCCTCCAAGATGCCTCCGGGGGACCTGGACAGAGCATTATGCGGCATGGTGTTTCCGATTGATGAAAATGTCATTGTGGGTTTGGAAAGCGCGGACGATGCCGGTGTTTACAAAATTTCAGACGATTTGGCGCTGATCCAGACAGTGGATTTCTTTACGCCCATCGTAGACGATCCTTACTGGTTCGGACAAATTGCCGCCGCCAATGCTTTGAGCGATGTCTATGCCATGGGGGGAACACCCAAGACCGCCATGAACCTGGTGGCCTTTCCGGTGAAACAGATGGACCTTTCAATTCTTCGGCAAATCATACAGGGTGGGCTCGACAAGTTGACGGAGGCCGAAGTGGTTCTCATCGGCGGTCACAGCGTCGAAGACACTGAATTAAAATACGGCCTGTCTGTTACCGGGATCGTGCATCCGGAACAGGTACTTACCAAGAAAAACCTAAAGCCGGGAGACCGGCTGGTTTTGACAAAACCGCTCGGCACGGGAATTGTCAACACGGCTATCAAGGCAGGTATGGCATCTGCGGATCTGACAGACAAGGTGACCCGTTTGATGGCTTCGCTCAACCGTGACGCTGCCGGAATAATGCTGCGTTTTGATGTACATGCCTGCACGGATATTACCGGCTTCGGTCTGCTCGGGCACCTTGCCGAGATGGTATATGGATCCGGCGTGAGTGTACGGGTTTTTTCCGACTATGTTCCGATAATTCCAGAGGCCCTGGAATTTGCCGGCATGGGGCTCATACCCGCCGGTGCTTATAAAAACAGGGAATTCCGGGAATCGATGATTGGCTTTGCTGAAACGGTGGAGCGCTCAAGGCAGGACGTACTGGCGGATCCTCAGACCTCGGGTGGATTGCTGATCGGCACCGGTCGCAATCAAGCCCATGCGCTCGTCAAGGCCCTTCGGGATGCGGGTATCGGCGATACAGCGGAAATTGGCGAAGTTTTGAAGGATCCGCAAGAGAAGATATGGGTGGTCTAGTTGGCCCTCGTTTCACACTAAAATATGAATCAAAATTTGTTAATTTGAAAAAGGTGTTTCAATGAGAGAAATCGATGCTCGCGGATTGGCCTGCCCGGCGCCTGTGCTGCAGACCAAAGCTGCTTTGCAGGAAGAAAATTCAGGCAGCGTAAAAGTCATTATCGACAACGCAGCCGCCCAGCAAAACGTCCAACGCTTTATGGAGTCTCAGGGATTTCAGACATCCCTTGAACAAAACGGCGCGGATTACCTGGTTGTCGGAACCTGCAACGCTCACCAGCAACTTCAAACTCAGCCGTCTCCGGAAGAAGAAGTTGATGCCAAGAAGATCATGGTCATGTGTGCTACCGACCGCATCGGGTTCGGAGACGATGAGCTGGGTTTGAAGCTGATGGTAAATTTTCTTCGTACGCTCAAAGAAATGGGCAGCGAATTGTGGCGGCTGGTATTCATAAATAACGGCGTGAAGCTGACCATCGACGGTTCCGAGGTGCTTGATGATCTCAAGGATTTTGAGAATAACGGGCTCAAAATTCTGGTGTGCGGGACATGCCTGGACCATTTCAATCTTTTGGAAAGAAAGCAGGTCGGCGAGACGACCAATATGCTGGATATCGTTACTGCCATGCAAGTGGCGGATAAGGTGATCAATATTTAGCATACACTTCTTTGATCCGTCTCTCACCTGACAGCGGTCCGTGTTCCGGGATAAGATCACTGCTGAAGTTCCAAAGCCGTGTACAAAAATATATTCTTATTGGACAAAGACGATTTTGTGATCCACGAGTTTCATTTCTTTGAGTTTTCCTTTGAGAATCTTTTGCTCGCCAAAAATACTCACCAACCGAAAACTTCCGTCTTCCTGGGGTTCAACGATATCTACGGATTCCAAAATAAGTTCTTCGATTCCTTCTTTATCAATATAGACATTGGCTTCACACCTGAATTTGTTAACGAATATTATGAAGCAAAAATTTAATGATACTTGGAACAGTCATGTTTTCAAAGTGGTAGAT
>JARRRC010000094.1:0-9446 GCA_037381105.1 Desulfobacterales bacterium | reverse complement strand
GGTGCCGTGCTTTCCGGCGACATGACCGAAGATCAGCTTTCAAAGATAGAAGATTGTGCGTGTCCCACCTGCGGATCATGCGCCGGTATGTTCACCGCAAATTCCATGAACTGTCTGACTGAAGCCGTGGGCATGGGCCTGCCCGGCAACGGCACCATTCCCGCTGTCATGTCGGCCCGAATCCGGCTGGCCAAAGAAGCCGGGATACAGATCAACCGTCTACTGGAGCAAAACATAACTCCGTCAAAAATTATGACCGGCCGGGCCTTTCAAAATGCGCTGACCGTGGATATGGCACTTGGATGTTCAACAAATACCGTGTTGCATCTTCCGGCGATCGCAGCGGAGGCAAACGTTACCATCGATCTAAACCAAATCAATGATATCAGCAGGGCCACACCCCATCTGTGTGCTTTGAGTCCCGCAGGAACGCACCATCTTGAAGACCTGAACCGGGCGGGCGGCATTCAGGCGGTGATGAAAGAACTGTCCGGCGCCGGTCTGATTAACACGGACTGTCTTACCGTAACCGGCGAAACCGTTGAAACGAATATAAAGCACTCGGACATCATGGATAATACGGTGATTCGATCGCCGGAAAAGGCTTATCATCAGGAGGGCGGCCTTGCGATACTTTTCGGCAACCTGGCTCCTGAAGGATGCGTGGTCAAGCAGGCTGCTGTTTTGGATGAAATGATGCGTCATGAAGGTCCGGCAAGGGTATTTGATTCCGAAGAAGAAGCCACCCGCGCCATCATGGGCGGAAAAATAAAAAAAGGCGATGTTATCGTGGTTCGGTATGAAGGGCCCATGGGAGGCCCGGGAATGCGGGAAATGCTCACACCGACATCGGCCATCGCCGGTATGAAGCTGGATTCCCATGTAGCGCTGCTGACCGACGGCCGATTTTCAGGCGGAACCCGGGGTGCTGCTATCGGTCATATTTCACCGGAGGCCATGCAAAAAGGACCCATTGCCATCGTTAAAGACGGTGACCGGATTGCCATCGATATCCCTGCTAAAAAACTGACGCTCAAGGTTTCGGAAAACGAAATTCAGGAGCGCTTATCCGGCTGGTCCCCACCGCCGCCCAAGATTACCCGGGGGTATATGGCCCGGTATGCACGAATGGTTTCATCCGCCGGTAAAGGGGCGGTGGTAAAGTAAAACAAGATCAATCCGTGGAGCGACTTTCCAAAAATACCCAAAGCGCTTCATTTTAATTAACAATGACGGCTATGCCCGGGCCGGCAGCCGCGTGGGCGTATGCCTGGTCACTTCCGGCCCTGGTGCGACCAACACCGTCAGCGGCATTGCATCCGCATACATGGATTCCATTCCTGTCGTCATATTTACCGGTCAGGTTCCGACCCATCTCATCGGCAACGACGCATTTCAAGAAGTCGACACCGTGGGGATCACGCGACCATGCACCAAACACAACTATCTTGTCAAGCGAACCGAGGACCTTGCGAGAATCATCAAAGAGGCTTTCATGATTGCAAAATCAGGACGGCCCGGACCTGTTCTGATCGATATCCCGAAGAATGTCGGCGCTACCGCTGTCGACTACAAGCCGGTTAAAAAAGTCAACCTAAAGTCTTATAATCCAACATACAGCCCCAATGTAAAACAGCTTCACAAAGTTGTGGAATTGATTAAAAATGCGAACAAACCCATGATTTTTGCCGGTGGCGGCGTCATTCTTTCGGGAGCTGCCAAGGACTTGACGGAGCTTGCCCGCAAAACCCGGATTCCGGTAACCACCTCCCTGATGGGTCTCGGCGGATTTCCGGGAACTGATCCGTTGTGGCTCGGCATGATCGGCATGCACGGCACATATCGCGCCAACATGTGCTCCGGCGAGTGCGACCTGATCGGGGTTCGATTTGACGACCGTGTGACCGGAAAAACAGATGTTTTTGCCGCCAATGCCAAAATCGTTCATATCGATATCGATCCCACCTCCATCCGAAAAAATATCCCGGTTACCGCTCCCGTCGTCGGAGACTGTAAAATCACCCTGGCCAAGCTGAACCAACTGTTGAATAAGGAAGACCTGGGAGATTTGAAGAAAAAACGAAAGAAATGGTTTGATCAAATTCAACGATGGGTAGCCAAGCAGCCCCTCGCCTAT
The DNA here is from genome assembly GCA_037381105.1 of Desulfobacterales bacterium. GTDB lineage: Bacteria > Desulfobacterota > Desulfobacteria > Desulfobacterales > UBA11574 > UBA11574. The sequence continues at coordinate 7,309 of JARRRC010000094.1, read as the reverse complement.
AAACAAGAAAACATCATCAAGCCCCAGTATGTGGTGGAAATGCTCTATAAAATGACCAAAGGCAAAGCCATTATCACCACCGAAGTGGGTCAAAATCAGATGTGGGCGGCACAGTATTATCACTTCGATCAACCCAACCATTTTATTACCTCTGGCGGCCTGGGATGCATGGGGTTTGGACTGCCGGCGGCCATCGGCGCACAACTCGCCCGTCCGGATAAACTGGTTGTCGATGTTGCGGGAGACGGGAGTATCCAGATGAACATCCAGGAAATGACCACGGCGGTGCAATGCGGTCTTCCCATAAAAATCGTCATTCTCAACAACGGGTATCTCGGCATGGTCAGGCAGTGGCAGCAATTGTTTTTTAACAAGTGTTATGCCGCCACATGTCTTGATTGCGCACCGGATTTCGTTAAACTTGCCGAAGCCTACGGCGCCGAGGGGTTGAGGGCCACAAAGCCAGATGAAGTCGAACCTGTTTTGAAAAAAGGACTTGCTTCAAAAAATCCGGTGATTATGGATTTTAGGATCGACAGAGAAGAGTGCGTTTACCCGATGGTTCCTGCGGGCGCTCCCGTGACCGAAATGCTTCTGGTATAAAACCGTCAACCTTGTTACCAAAGAAAAGGATACAAACCATGACAGAAGAAAAACATATACTTTCAATTCTGGTGGATAATGAACCCGGTGTTCTTTCAAGGATTGCAGGATTGTTCAGCGGAAGGGGATTTAATATTGAAAGCCTGTGTGTTGCCGAAACCATGGACCCGCTGGTATCTAGGGTGACATTGGTCACGAAAGGAAACCCTCCGGTCATTGAACAAATCGAAAAGCAACTGAACAAACTCATCAATGTGATCAAGGTTCACGATCTTACCGGAAAGCAATATGTCCAGAGAGAAATGGCCCTCATAAAGGTGCTCGCGAAACCGGAACATCGTGCCGAAATTCTCCGAACAGTTGATATTTTCCGGTGCAAGGTGGTTGACGTCAGCCCGGATCATTACACCATCGAAGTCACGGGAGACGAGGGTAAAATGCAGGCAATATTAAATCTTTTAAAACCCATCGGGATCAAGGAGATCGCCCGGACAGGAATTATCGCCCTTTTCAGAAATTCGAAATAAAAAGGAGAATCACATGGCCAGAATTAATTTCGGCGGAACAGAAGAAGAAGTCATTACAGCTGAAGAATTTTCTCTGGAAAAAGCCAAAGAAGTTCTCAAGAACGAAACCGTCGCCGTCCTCGGATATGGGGTTCAGGGACCGGGACAAGCGTTGAATATGAAAGACAACGGTATCAACGTCATCGTCGGTCAGCGCGAAAAAAGCAAATCCTGGGATCGCGCCGTTGAAGACGGTTTTATCCCCGGTAAAACCCTCTTTCCCCTTGAAGAAGCAGCCCGAAAGGGAACCGTAATTCAGTTTCTGCTTTCAGACGCCGGCCAGGTGGCCACCTGGCCGAGCATCAGAAAGTGCCTTGGCGATGGAGATACACTTTATTTTTCTCATGGTTTCTCAATTGTCTACAAAGAGCAGACCGGTATCATTCCCCCTGAAAACATTGATGTCAACCTGGTGGCCCCAAAGGGTTCGGGCCGAACCGTTCGAACCAACTTTCTGGACGGCAGCGGCATCAACTCGAGCTTTGCAATATTTCAAGACTATACCGGACGGGCCAGAGAAAAAACTCTGGCACTGGGAATCGCCATCGGTTCGGGTTATCTGTTTCCGACCACCTTCCAAAATGAAGTCTACAGTGATCTCACCGGAGAACGGGGTGTTCTCATGGGTTGCCTGGCCGGTGTGATGGAAGCCCAGTACAATGTTCTGCGAAAACATGGGCACACGCCCAGTGAGGCCTTTAACGAAACTGTGGAGGAACTGACCCAGAGCTTGATCCGATTGGTGGCGCAAAACGGTATGGACTGGATGTATGCAAACTGCAGCACCACCGCTCAGCGAGGCGCCCTGGACTGGAAGCCGAAGTTTCGTGATGCAGTGGTTCCTCTCTTTGACGAGCTGTATGAAAAGGTGGTGTCCGGCGTAGAAACCAAAAGGGTTCTGGAAGCCAACAGCGCTTCCGACTACCGCGAAAAGCTACAAGAAGAACTCGACGAGATCAAAAATTCAGAAATGTGGCGAGCCGGCGCTGCGGTACGGGCATTGAGGCCCGAAAACAGATAGGAGACAACATATGGAATCGATATTGCTGTATGACACCACCTTGAGAGATGGAACTCAGGGGGAAAACATCAGTTTCAGCGCCAAGGAGAAAATCCAGATCGCGAAAAGACTGGATGACTTCGGCATTCATTATATCGAGGGGGGGTGGCCGGGATCAAATCCCAGAGATATGGAATTTTTCGATCTGGTCCAGAAAACCAAATTTGAAAATGCCCGCATAACCGCTTTCGGCTCCACGCGAAAACCCCGCATCGATCCTTCGGATGATCCAAACTTAATCGCACTGCTGAAAGCCAAAACCCCTTCAGTGACCATCTTTGGGAAAACATGGGATTTACATGTCCAGAAAGTCATGAGCAATACGCTTGAAGAGAATCTTGCCATGATCAGTGAGTCTGTCGAATATCTAAAAGGCGGCGATCGGGAAGTGATTTATGATGCCGAACATTTTTTTGACGGATATAAAGTCAATCCGGACTATGCATTAAAAACCCTCATTGCCGCGATAAATGCCGGCGCCGAATTTATTGTGCTCTGCGACACCAACGGCGGAACCCTGCCCTTTGAGATCAAATCGATTATTGAGGCCGTTCAAAAAGGGCTCTCAAAAGAATACCATATAAAACAGAGCGCGCGACCTGCCAAGATCGGAATTCATACCCATAATGACAGCGGTCTGGCGGTGGCCAACTCCATCGAGGCCATACAATCCGGTGCTGTAATGGTTCAAGGAACCATTAACGGCTACGGAGAAAGATGCGGAAACGCCGACTTGACCTCAATCATACCGATTCTTCAATTCAAGATGAACCGGCCGTGTGTGTCTGCTGAAAACATGGCAAAACTTCGAATGCTGTCCCGGTTTGTCAGCGAAACCGCCAATATGATCCCTTTGAACAGCCGTCCTTTTGTCGGAGAAAGCGCTTTTGCTCACAAAGGCGGAATTCATGTCAGTGCCATCATGAAAGTCTCAAAAGCTTACGAGCATATGAAACCGGAACTCATCGGAAACCGCCGCCGTGTTTTGGTTTCGGACCTTTCGGGAAAAAGCAATATCGAGTACAAAGCCAAAGAACTGGGGATTATGCTGGGCGCCAACGGCTATGACAGCCGTAAAATTGTTTCGGAAATAAAAAAGATGGAACAGGAAGGATACCAGTTTGACGTGGCGAACGGATCTTTTAAAATCCTGCTGGAGAAATTCACCGACCAGTTTGAGCCGCTGTTTGTGTTAAAATCTTTTCGGGTGACCATTGAAAAAGATGCCGACCTGCCCTGTTCCGCGCATGCCACCATCAAGATTTCGGTGAGAGGACAGGATGAAATCACCGCCGCTGAAGGAGATGGTCCGGTAAGTGCCCTGGATAACGCTCTTCGTAAGGCCCTTGACAAATTCTACCCGAATCTGGATGCTATGCGTCTGATCGATTTTAAAGTCCGTGTCATCGACGGGCGTCAGGGAACGGCCGCAAGGGTTCGTGTGTTCATTGAGTCACGGGATCAAGATCATATTTGGAGCACCATCGGTGTTTCCGAAGATATTATTGAAGCCAGTTGGCAAGCCCTTGCCGACAGCTTCCAATATAAACTCGCCAAATGAAAGGAATAAAATTTTGAAAATAAGAGATGGAATCAACGCCGCGGGACATTTTTCCCACTCTGTCCCGCGGCCTATGCTCGTTCGCATTTTGCCCTGACCTGAAATGAGCGTTTTAAATTTTAAAAGGAATCAAAGTTCGCCTATTTTTAAATGAATTATTTCAATTTATATTTTAAAATTTAAAACCCTCCGGGATTGCCGATCTTACCGCATCTACTGCGCCAGATATCGTCCCGCATAGTTAACTATAGCGGGACAACATCTTCCTTGTATCTACGGCAACCTCCACAATCGCTCAATTTAGGTCTTATTTTGAAAAATCATTAGCACTTGTAAGAAACATTCATCAATAGGAGCAAAAACATGGAAGAACGAGTCATTATTTTTGATACAACGCTAAGAGACGGCGAACAATCTCCGGGAGCAAGCATGAATGCCGCGGAAAAACTTCGCCTCGCCACACAATTGGAAAAACTTGGCGTAGACGTACTGGAGGCTGGTTTTCCCGCCGCGTCCGAAGGGGATTTCGATGCGGTATCCAAGATTGCCGGAAAACTGAAAAAGACCGAAGTCGCCGCCCTGGCGCGAACCTCCAAAAACGATATCGACCGGGCCTGGGGTGCCATCCAGCATGCGGCAAAACCGAGAATTCACACGTTTCTGGCAACATCTGATATTCATATGCATTACAAACTCAATATGACCAGGGACCAGGTTGTCAAAACCGCTTCAGAATCGGTAAAATATGCCAAGAGTTTTACCGACAATATCGAATTTTCGGCAGAAGATGCATCACGAAGCGACCGGGATTTTCTCTGCAAGGTGTTCGAAGCAGCCATTGATGCAGGAGCAACGACCATCAACATACCGGACACCGTGGGATACGCCATCCCCATGGAATTCGCCGATCTGGTAAAGTATGTAATAGACCATACGCCCAATATCCATAAGGCCGTCGTCAGCATCCACTGCCACAATGATCTAGGCCTTGCAACCGCCAATACCCTTGCCGCGATCAATAACGGAGCGAGACAGGCGGAAGTTACCATCAACGGTATCGGCGAGCGCGCAGGAAACACTTCTTTGGAAGAAGTTGTCATGTCGCTTCATACAAGGCCCAATTATCTGCCGTTTTCAACCCACATCCGAACCGAGCAGATTTATCCCACCAGCCGGCTGGTCAGCATGATCACCGGAATTATGGTTCAGCCGAACAAGGCCATAGTGGGTGCCAATGCATTTGCTCACGAAGCAGGAATTCATCAGGACGGCGTTCTTAAAAATCCCATGACATACGAGATCATGAAGCCCGACACTGTCGGGATCAGCGCCAGCAAGTTGATTCTGGGAAAACACTCCGGAAGACATGCGCTCCGCTCTCACTTAAAGGAAATGGGATATGATCTTTCCGACGAAGAGTTAAAGCTTGTTTTTACAAAATTCAAGGATCTGGCCGACAAAAAGAAGCATGTTGTCGATGAGGATCTGGAAGTGATTGTAACGGAAGGCATCTTAAGAACCGCCGAGATTTTCCAGCTGGAATATCTCCATGTCACCAGCGGTACGACCGTCATTCCCATGGCAACTGTCAGACTCTTAATCAACGGAAGGATGGTTCAAGGTACGGGATACGGAAACGGTCCCATTGATGCGGCATATGACTGTATTGCCAAACTGACGGGAACAGATTCCGAACTCATGAGATTTTCCATCAGCGCCATTACCAGCGGTACGGATGCCCAGGGTGAAGTTACGGTACGATTGAAAGAAAACGGCCTGGTTGCACTCGGCCGCGGAGCGGACCCGGATATCATCACTGCCAGTGTGAAGGCTTACATCAACGGACTCAACCGTCTTGAATACTTGAAAGCCAATCCAATAAAGGCTACCGCGTAGTTTATGCATCGGAAATGGTTATCTCAAAGTCCGAAGGGGCCTTCAGCAGGCCCCTTCGGATTGATGACTTTTTGAGCTTTCAGTCTTGCGCCTATTTCCTCTTTTCTATTTTCTAATTCCTCTTTTACGACCTCGGACGCTCGACTTCTGTTCTTTTGGCCATGACATTCGACAACTGATATTTGTCACCGGATTTAAAACTCAAGCGTGCCGATAATATCCGCAATATCCGCAATGCTTCGCTCCATCATGAAGGTCTCGATGCCGTCAATGATATCGATGGTCGCATGGGGATTGATAAAATTGGCGGTGCCCACCTGAACGGCTGTTGCGCCTGCGATTAAAAACTCCAGTGCATCTTTTGCCGTCATTATACCGCCGATGCCGATCACCGGGACTTTGGCGGTTTGTGCCACCTGCCAGACCATGCGCAAAGCCACCGGCTTTATTGCCGGTCCGGAAAGACCTCCGGTAATATTGGCCAGCTTCGGACGCCGGGTTTCAATATCTACGGCCATACCGGTAATGGTATTGATCAAGGAAAGCGAATCCGCACCCTCCCCTTCCACGGCTTTAGCAATCTCTGTAATATTGGTGACATTGGGAGAAAGTTTGACCATCAACGGTCTGCCGGTCTGTTTTCTGATCGCTTTCACAACTTCTGCGGCAGATTCAGGGTAAGCGCCAAAAGCCATTCCGCCTGATTTTACATTGGGACACGAAATATTGACCTCGATGCCCGAGACGACATCAATCTCATCCAGACGAGCGGACAATTCGGCGTATTCAGGAACGCTTTTGCCGTAAATATTGACAAATACCCGCGTATCGAGTGTTTTTAAAAACGGCAACTTTTCTTCGATAAATGCCTTCAGTCCGACATTTTCAAGCCCGATGGCGTTCAGCATGCCGCAGGGCGTCTCAACGATCCTCTGCGGCGGATTTCCTTTAGAGGGCTCAAGGGACAAACCTTTGACGACGATCGCTCCGAGGCGGTTCAGATCAACGAGTGTTTCAAATTCCCGGGCATATCCGAATGTGCCGGACGCCGTCATCACAGGGTTCTTGATTTCTATTCCGCCGATATTCACATGCATTTTATAAATTAAATATTGATCGATTACAAGGATCTGTTTTAACATTTCGAAATCTATTCAGTGTCTGAATGGTTTGGATCGTTTGGATCGTTTGGATGGTTTAACGATCTCAACGTTCTCAATGATCATAACCATCATAACGAACATAACGACCTTAAGAGGTGATCCCATGAAAAAAATTCTCGGCATTATCGGTTCGCCGCGAAAACTCGGCAACTGTGAAATCATGGTTAAGGAAATCAGCAATCAACTGTCCATTCCCCATGAGTTAGATCTATTGCGGCTTCAGGATTTCAAAATCCTTCCTTGCAGGGGGTGCTACAACTGCCTTTTCAAAACCGAGGACTGTATTCTCGAAGATGATTTAACCACGGTGATCCAGGCCATGGCCAAGGCCGATGCCTACATCTTATCTGCACCGACCTATTTTTTGGGAATCAACGCATCCCTTAAAATGCTTCTCGACAGGGGAATTTCATTTTATGCTCATATTGAAGATCTGTGGGGAAAACCGGCGGTTGGAGTA
>JARRRC010000093.1:0-10284 GCA_037381105.1 Desulfobacterales bacterium | reverse complement strand
AAACAATCCAGCGGACCAAATATTTTAAGAGCATAAAATGGACGTTAAAATCCGTTTTTACGGACAAACGGATTTATAAAACTCGTATTCGCCTTTATCGCTGATCCTGACGATAACGGCGCACTTTATGGGATCACCGTCTTCGGTAAAGGTCATTTTTCCGGTAATGCCGTTAAATTCCTTGACTTTGGCCATTGCATCGCGAACATTCTTGCGATCCTTTTCGATGTTGCCTGTCAGTTTGCCGACAGATTGGATGGCCGTCTGTACAATGCCCAAGGAATCCCAAGTCAGGGCTGCTACATCATCCGGCACATATCCGTACTTTTTGTTATAGCGATCGATAAAAGCCTTGGTTGCCCCTTTTGCAGCTGCGGCAGCGTAATGTGTACTGAAAAAAAGTCCGTAGCAGTCTTTACCGCAAAGCTGGACCGTCTCAGCCGACCCCCAGCTGTCGCTTCCCACAATCGGTTTGTTCCATCCCAGCTCATGGGCCTGCTGCACGATCAAGGCAACTTCATTGTAGTACTGCGGCGTAAACAAAACTTGGGCACCCGATTTTATGATCTTGGTCAACTGAGAACTGAAATCAGCATCTTTTGTAGTAAAACTTTCAAAAGCCACTACGGATCCGGGACCGTTCAGTTTTTCCCAAGCGGTTTTAAAATATTCGGCGAGCCCCTTGGGATAATCGCTGGCCACATCATAAAGAACCGCAGCCTTTGTGAACTTGAACTCATCTTTAATAAAATTGGCCAGCACCGGCCCCTGAAACGGATCAAGAAAACAGCCGCGAAAGACATATGGGCGGTTCTTGGTGGTGTCAGGGTTGGTAGACCACGGACTGATCATGGGAGTCTTGTAGTTATTGGCGACTTCCCCCGCAGGAATTGCCTGCTTGGAAGCCTGGGGCCCGACAATGACCAGGACTTCATCCTCTGTAATCATCTTGGTATTGGCTTTTACGGCCGATTCCGCCTTGGATTCATTATCTTCGATGACCAATTCTACCGGATATTTCTTTGTACCAACCTTTAGTCCGCCGGCGGCTTTAATATCTTCAAGCCACATCTGAGCGGCAGCCTTTGTCCCTTCTCCCACTTTCGGGATATCCCCGGTCATCGGAGCATTAATGCCAATCTTGATGACTTTTGTCTTACACCAGGCAGAAGGGATAAAAATCAAACTAACCACCAGACAGAAAATAATAAACACCCAACTTTTTCGCATAACGGCCTCCTTTTCTTGACATTCATTAACCTGCTGTTTTTATAAAAATAACAGGATTCAACCCTTTTAATTGATCAGGCTGAATACCATAACGATGTTTCTTTTTCAACTAAATAATACCTGAATATTGCACAGGGCTGTATGATGAAACTCACCCTCTTTTTTTAATATCGGTTATCATTTCTTTGAGAATCGATATAACGTTTCGTCCTCTTTCACGGGCAATTCGATGTGCGTCTCCAACAAATACTGCAGCCTGTTTTTCCAATTCTTCCATTGCTGGAACAGGGACGTTCATCCTCTGGTACTGCCAAATCAACAGTCTTACGGCCAGACGTTCCTCCTGCTGTCTGATAAATCCCACCAACGTTCTCCTTTTAAAGTCCTATCTTCTCAATCGAGGTTACTACATATCCGGAGGATAGCTTCTTCCAAAACTGTCTTGGGCTTTTGTTTTGTGTATTTGAGCCGAATATCGGCCTGACTCAAATATTCCAAAGCCTCAACAAGCTCTTTTTTTGCAAATTTTTCTGAACTTAACATCAGCCTATATACAGGATAAGGATTATTTGCAATCTCAAGATCCGTTACCGGCATGTGTTTTTTCTTTTCTTTACGTTTTTTTGTTTCTTTAACATTTCCATTCCTATCTCCTGAAAGCATATCATTCCATTGTTCGATCTGATTCAAAAGTTCTTTGTTATATGACTGGACCGCCGCCATTATAATGTTTGTAAACTGCGTATACTGCATTCCGGGATTCCAGGAGCTGCCATGAGAACTTTCCGTAAAATCCTTGACCACAATCAGCTTTCTGATCTGGTTGGTTATTGAAGCCAGAATCTGAAGGGGATGAAAATTTTCCAACAAAAGTGAGTTTAAGAAAAAGAGCGATTGTTCAACATTTCGTTCCATAACGGCATTCGTCAATTCATATATGGGATCCTTTCTGGTACGTTTTAATACGAATGCGACATCCTTGGCAGTAATCTCTTTTTCATCGCCGACATAGTCGATCAGTTTTTCCATGTTATCGGAAAAAGTATCAATATCAAATCCGGTCAATTCATACACAGCCCGGTATGCGTCCTTTTTCATTACCTTCCCGTATCGACCGAGCAAAGCTTCCATTCTCTCGCTTAGGACCGCATCTTGAGCAATTTTATCCGCCTTTCGATCTCCTTTCGGAACCGAACAGTCAATAACAACACCGTTCTTTTTAATGATTTTAAAAAGTTTGCGTCGTTTATCAATCATATCCGCAGTAATGATCAGATGATTGCTTTTGGGGAATCCTTTTTCGATGGCGCGCTGCAAAATATCGGCGCTATATTCTTCAGATGGTATTAACAGCTTGTTATTCTTGCAATACTCTATTATTTGATCAAGCCATTCAGCTTCCTTCGTCATGTCGCCTTTGAATTTGAAAACCTTTTTCTTATTGGTTTCATCGATGTCATCAAACGACAGGTTCAAAAGACCCATTAGCGTCAGAATAAATGTTGCCGCTTTATTCATGTTTTGGTCATTAAAGGCTTCCCGTGCTTTTTCAATCAGCCGGCCCTCATCCTGTTGTGAATAGAATATTCTGGAATCGCAAAGGGCAACGACTTGCTCCCCGGATAAAAGCGAATAGGTATTTACTCTCTCGACAACCTCCTCCATACGGCTATTGGTTCCGTCGATCGCATGAAAATTAAAACTTCGAAGATTTGAAGGGATTAATTCATCCAGAAGGGTTTCAAGTGCGTTTTTACACAATAGGGTTTCACCGTAAATCAGATATACCTGAGCAAATTTTACTGTCTTTTGATTATTTTTAATTTGTTTTAAATAATTATTTAGTTCGTTAAAGTGAATTTCAGGCATTGTAGAATCGCCCAATCATGAGATTGTATTTTTACGGTATTTTTTTAAAAAGAAGATGAAACACAAAAATTGCAATGCCGACGGTGATCGCACTGTCAGCAACATTAAAAGCCGGCCAGTGATAGCTGCCGATATAAAAATCCAAAAAGTCAACGACCTTTCCAAAACGAATTCTGTCGATTAAATTGCCGATGGCACCTCCGAAGATCAAGGCAAGCCCTGAAGCAAGAAGAGGTTGTGTATCGGATATATTCTTGTAGAAGTAATAGATGAAGCAAATCGCAATCGATGAAGCCAAAAGAAAAAGCAAATTACGCAAACTTGAATTTTGATGGGCCAAAAAACCGAAGGCACCACCGGGATTGAGTATATGCGTAATATTAAAAAATCCGTGAATTACGGTTATGGAATGGAACAAGGGAATATATTTAACAACCAGGAGTTTCGTGAGTTGGTCAAAGAAAACAACCAGACCGGAAATAACAAAAAGTTTTCTATATTTGCCATGCTTTTCGCCGGATCCCTCGGAAGTCAAGAAAATTAAACCCACCTTAGTTTGTCCCTTTTAAAAAATGATCGACTTATAATGCTTTCAATGCATTCCGGCAGCGCCCGCAGATCGTCGGATGTTGTGAATCTGTTCCAACGGAAATGTCACGTATCCAGCACCGTTCACATTTTTCACCCGATGCCGTTTTGATCTCGATCGACAATCCTTCAATATCAACGCTTTTAAAAGTTACATCAGGTTGTTCACCTTTGATCAGGGATGCCTCCGAGACGATGAGTATCGTTTTTAAGTCATTCATATACTGTTCGAGAATACCGTATAGCTCGTTATCTGTATAAATAATAACGGCGGCATCCAAAGAATGCCCGATGAGTTTTTTTACGCGTGCCTCCTCAAGCGCCTTTGTTACCTCTCCTCGAACTTTGATGAGACGCCTCCATTTATGCGCCATTTCTTCATTCTTCCATTCCTCGCGGACGGCCGGCAATGATGTCAGGTGAACACTTGTTGAACCGTTTTTTCGATCCGGCATGAAACTCCATATTTCTTCCGCCGTAAATGCGAGTATCGGCGCCATCAACCTTGCCAGCGTGTCGAGCACGGTATATATGACGGTTTGTGCGCTTCTTCTTCCAACAGATTGTGACGGTGACGTATAGAGACGGTCCTTGAGTATATCCAGATAAAATGCGGAAAGGTCGACGATGCAGTAATTGTAAAGGGCGTGGTAAATGATGTGAAATTCAAACGTATCGTAAGCCCTTCGGGCTCTTTGAATCAACTCTTGAAGCCTGTGAAGTGCAAATTGGTCAAGTTCAAACATCATCTCATGGGGAATACGATCCGTTTCAGGATTAAAATCATACAGGTTGCCCAGCAGAAACCGGCAGGTATTTCTTATTCTTCTGTAAGCATCGCTTAGTTGTTTTAAGATATTTTTGGAAATACGAATATCATCTCTGTAATCGGATGCAGATACCCACAATCGAAGGATTTCGGAACCATGTTGTTCAATCACTTCTTCCGGCGCCACAACATTGCCTAATGATTTGGACATTTTTTTGCCGTCAGCATCGACAACAAATCCATGTGTCAATACCGATTTGTATGGCGCACTTCCCCTTGTTCCAACAGCAGTAAGTAGCGAACTGTGAAACCAACCCCTGTGCTGATCACTGCCTTCCAGATATAAATCGGCGGGCCATCTGAGATTTGAACGCTGTTCCAGAACCGCTGCATGGCTGACGCCGGAGTCGAACCATACATCCAGAATATCCTCTTCTTTGATAAACCGATTATTGCCGCACGTTTCACACACAGCGTTTTGGGGAAGTAATTCTTCCACGTCTTTCTCAAACCATATGTCTGCGCCATTTTCTTCAAATAATGTATAGATATGATCGATAATATCAAGGCTTAAATACAATGCGCCGCATTTTTGACAATAAAATATAGCGATCGGTACGCCCCATGCCCGTTGTCTTGATACACACCAGTCCGGACGATTTTCAATCATGCCGTAAATTCTTTCCCTGCCCCAATGCGGAATCCAAGTGACTTTGTCGATTTCTTTAAGCGCATTTTTTCTGAGTCCCGTTTTATCCATAGATATAAACCACTGGGGTGTTGCGCGAAAAATAACCGGTTTCTTGCATCGCCAGCAATGGGGATAAGAATGCTCCAGATTGCCTTGGGCGATCAGAGCGCCGCTCTCTGACAAATTCGCAATGATATCGGAATTGGCTTCAAAGACGAACTTCCCGCTGAAAAGCTCTGCGTCCTGTGTAAAACAACCGTTGTCGTCAACCGGAGAATATGCATCCAAATCATACAAAAGCCCCACTTCGTAGTCTTCACGTCCATGTCCCGGGGCTGTGTGAACACACCCTGTTCCGGCTTCAAGCGTTACATGAGATCCAAGAATGATTATTGATTCACGGTCATAGATCGGGTGCCGACACTTTTTTTGTTCAAGGGTAGCGGCGCTGATCTCGGTAAGCACGGTAAAATTTGAAAACCCGAAGGTTTTCATGCAATCTTCCACCAACTCCTTTGCCAAAATCAAAACTTCACCGTTTTTTGTGTCTACTGCAGAATAGACAATATCCGGATGAAGGGCAACGGCAAGATTGGCCGGAATGGTCCAGGGCGTTGTTGTCCAGATAACCAGGAAGACTTTTCTACCGGCCAAGTCCGGATATCTTTTGCTGATATCATCCAGAAGCAAGAATTTTACATAGATAGACGGCGACGATTCATCATGGTATTCGATTTCTGCTTCAGCAAGGGCTGTTTTACAGCTGCAACACCAGTATATCGGTTTTTTACTCCTAAAGAGACTGCCTTCCAGAGCAAACTTATTACATTCGCGGGCAATCGTGGCCTCGTACGTATAATTCATGGTCAAATACGGATTATCCCACTCACCCATGACCCCCAACCGCTTGAATTCTTCCCGCTGTATATCGATATATTTTTCAGCATAAGCTCGGCACTGTTTCCGGATTTCAGCTTGTCCCATTTTTAATTTTCTATCGCCGAGCTCTTTTTCAACATTGTGCTCCACAGGAAGCCCGTGACAATCCCAGCCCGGCACGTAGACAGCGTCAAAACCAGCCATTTGTCGTGATCGAACGATAAAGTCCTTTAAGATTTTGTTGAGTGCCGTACCAATATGAATATGGCCATTGGCATAAGGTGGTCCGTCATGTAAAATAAATGCTTCACGGCCTTTGGAAGCTTTTCTGATCTTTTCATATAATCGTCCCTCTTCCCAAGATTTCAACTGCTCAGGCTCTCGTTTCGCCAAACTGGCTTTCATGGGAAATTTTGTATTCGGAAGATTGAGTGTCTTTTTATAATCCATAGAACCTCCAAAACCGGATTTTATTTTAAATTCTGAAAGGTACTTTTAAAACATTTTTCTGTCAAGAAAATAGACGCCGGGCGAGGAAGTTTGCCCCGTGGCGAGACCTTTGAAAAATGCTCATTTTTGTTCAAGTTCAAGGAATGCGAAAATTTTAACCGCATGAATACATTAAGTATTTTGAGGATTAAAATTTGAACATAACGCAGAAATTGGGCAAACAGGGGCGTTTTGCAAAAGTCTCGTGGCGTTCACGAAAAAGCCCGAACATGCACGATTCGGGCTTTTGATCAAACAATGATTTGCTGGATGGCGTGAAAAAAAGGTTTTAATATATTCCTAAATCCTTTAACACTTCATTGATGCCGAGTTTTTTAACCTTCAGCCTTAAAAATTCGGCAATCGTCGGCTGGTATGCCTGAACTTTAAGATACATTCGGGCTGAACGGCACTCTGTTGACGTAAAGTGTCCTGATAAGCTTCAGCAGGCGCATGACCGCCGGAACTTTAATGATAATGCCTTCCGCTGTTCTGACTATTTTCTCGGAATGTCTCAGAACCTGCACCTTTCCTTTTGCGATCATACACATCGCCCGTCTCCAGTTCACCACATTCAGAAAGGTATAGTCAGCATTCAGAAGAACACACTGAGCCATGCTTTTCTCCCTTGATCAATTTTCCAAAATTTCTATATATTACTTTAATGTCAAAATCAACAACTTGATACAAAACATTTACCAACAAATTTTTCCCTGAATTCGATTTTTATATACATTTAAATAATGGACAAAAAAGGGGGATTGTCGAATAGACAATCCCCCTTTTTATTTTTTTGGATGGCCGAAACAAGATTCGAACTCGAAGGAGACAAGACCCCCAAAAAAATATAAGGTGTCAACCCTATAATACAGTTTATTATTGTATTATTAACCGGTTGGAATCTTAGAGAATGGGAAAGGGTAAAAAATAGGTGTATTCAGCAGCGATATCTCCATTACAGTGGCAACGATTTCTGCAACCCGACAATTACACTGTTTAGCTTCGGATGTTCAATGAATATTCGATGGCTAAGCAGCCCTAAAACAGTTTTTAAATCATGCCATTCAGAGAGGAACACGTCAGGATTCGTCAACATATCTTTGGCTTGATGCAAACTGATTTTTACGAATTCCGGGGCTGATTTTTGATTTGCTTCGTCGAGCAGTGCGTTTATAAGGTTAAGGAACTGGCCGGTAGCCAGCCATGTCCCCTTGCACTGCATGCACATACTAATTTCCGTCATGGATTTCCGATCATGAATTATGGTTAGGGCGATATTGCGACATTTCGGGCAAAAAATCCGGTCTATAGAAGCTTCGAATTCCGCCTGTTCTTTCCAGGTGTCAATGTCCAACCATCCCATGTCCGGTAATACTCTGTCTTTCGCTGCATCAAGTTGACCATGATCAAACCACATACCCCTGCAACGGGGGCACTCCGTTAAGGTGATCTCATCGAGTGAGCTTTGCTTCATTTGCTCTTTGCATTGCGGACAGTTCATTGAAACCACCTTCAATTTGCCAGTTTTTTCAGCGAAGTTTCTATGAATTTTGGCAAATCTCCCGGGTGGCGGCTGGAAACCAAGTTTCCATCTTCAACGACTTCCTGGTCTAAATATTCGGCTCCGGCATTCTTGATATCTTGAACGATTGATTTCCATCCGGTGACTTTTCGTCCTCTGAGCACATCTGCCGTTATTAATAGCTGGGCAGCATGGCAGATTAAAAAAACCGGCTTGCCGCTCTGGACGAATTCTTTGGTGAATTGCACAGCATCTGGGTCAACTCTTATTTTGTCCGGAGAGTAGCCTCCGGGAATAAAAAGAGCGTCAAAACCTCCCACTGATACGTCTTTGACAGTCTTGTCGATTTTGACAGGAGTTCCCTCTTTTTTGCCTTTTACGGTTTTTCCCTCTTCCAACCCCACGTGAACCAGTGCATGCCCGGCCTTTTTGAATGCCGCAGCCGGTTCGGTATATTCCGCATCTTCAAACAAATCAGTGATAATGACGGCAATGTTACTCATTGCGAACCCTCCTTATTTTTGGTTTTACTCACTTTTGTTTTTCCAATACTTTCCGAAATTGAAAAATATGTTTCCTATAAAAGTCATTTGCCTATAAGCAAAATCTATTGCTTCCATCGGTTAGATCCGGCAGAGTACCGGGCAGAATGGCTCCGTCCGGCACTCATTGCCCGTAAAATTATTTGACGCTGATCACCTTGGAACTTTCCCATAGACCGTGGATGTTGCATAGGGCCGTGGCAAACAAAGTGCCGGATTTTTTGATCTTCAGCGATGCCGTCACCGAATGATGGGTAGACACCGGTCCCTGGTTTGCGCCTTCCGCCGACTCGCCATGGGCGGAAAATTCATAATTGCCGACCTGATAGCTGAATTTATCGCCGTCCGGCTTGAAATAAAGCTGAATCCACCGGATATGATGCTCGGTGGTGTTCGGATGTGCGATCTCCTTGCCTAAGCTGGCGGTCACTTCAAACACTTCGTCCGCCCCAACTTGATCGGGACAATCAATCACCGGAACATGTTTTTCCGATTTCCAGTCAGCCGTTTGATACAGTTCGCCGATTTTTGCCATAATTTTTCCTCCTTTTGTTGAGTAGTTCATCCAAAAATATTGATTATATCCTGTCCTCGGGAGCGGGATTATCCCACCCGAATCGTTACGGTGTTCCGCAAGGGTATCTTGCGCTTTTTTTCCCATATCCATTATAATATGCTGGATTTCCTCATCGATCAGTTGCGCAGTGTGCTCGCTGAAATCTTTGGGTTCGGACAGCTCACGCCCGAGAAACGGATGGGCCTCTCCCTGGCGAAAGGTGACCGGTCCTAATTTTTCGCTCATACCCCACTGACACACCATCCGCCTGGCCAATTGAGTGGCTTTTTTAAGATCGTCACCGGCGCCGGTGGACACATCGTTAAAAACGATCTTTTCGGCAGTTCGGCCGCCCAAGAGAATCGCAATCCGATTAAGCAGATAAGTTCGATTCAGATTGTAGCGATCCTCCTCCGGAATCTGCTCGGTTGCGCCCAAAGCACGTCCGCGGGGGATAATGGTTACCTTCTGAAGGGGATCTGCGCCTGGCAGCAACTCTGCCATCAAGGCGTGACCGGCCTCGTGATAGGCTATCAATTTTCTTTCCCTGTCGCTGATGACATCTTCCCGTTCGATGCCCATAAGGATCTTGTCCCGGGCCCGGTCAAAATCTTCGGCTGCCACTATTTTTTTATTCCTGCGGCCTGCCAGCAAAGCGGCCTCATTGACCAAGTTGTGTAAATCTGCGCCGGACAACCCGACGGTTCTGTCGGCCAAATTTTCAAAATCCACATCATCGCCCAACGGAACTTTTCGGGTATGAATTTTAAGGATCTGCTTACGCGCCTTCTTCTGAGGAAGGCCAACGGTTATGCGGCGGTCAAAGCGTCCGGGACGAACCAGTGCCGGATCAAGCACGTCCGGGCGGTTGGTGGCCGCCAGAACTACGATGGCTTCATGGGGTAAAAAGCCGTCCATTTCAGCCAATATTTGGTTGAGGGTCTGTTCGCGCTCATCGTGCCCCCCGCCCACGCCGGTGCCGCGTGCCCGACCGATGGAGTCCAGTTCGTCAATGAAAATAATGGTCGGTGCATCTTTTTTGGCTTTTTTGAACATATCGCGGACACGGGAAGCGCCCACCCCGACAAACATCTCGATAAATTCGGATCCGCTGATACTGTAAAACGGAACATCGGCTTCCCCGGCGGT
>JARRRC010000092.1:0-8897 GCA_037381105.1 Desulfobacterales bacterium | reverse complement strand
TTTCGGCCGGTGACATTGTGCCCGGACCGTATACCTACCGCCGCTTCTGGTTTCTGGATGCCTGTTTTATGCTAAACGCATTGATGGTCATCGGACACACGAAACGTTGCCGACGTATTCTCGCAAATTTCCCAAGACGTCAAAGACGCTCGGGTTATTTCCACTCGCAGGACGGAGAATGGGATTCCAACGGACAGGTTCTGTGGATATACGACCGTTATGAAAGACTCAGCGGGAATGTTCTTGATCAAACAACGCGTGATACGATTTATCGGGCGGTCAAATGGATACAGCGCAAACGTCTGCAAAAAAACAAAACCCTCCATGCAGGTCTTTTACCACCGGGATTCAGTGCCGAACACCTGGGCCCCAATGATTATTATTACTGGGACAACTTTTGGGCATTGGCAGGACTGAAGGCTGCTGCTGGGATGGTAAAACGAAATGGATCGGAAAGCAACTCGATAGAAATTGAACGGCTGGCCGAGGATTTTGAAAAAAGTATTTTTGAAAGTATCGAAAAAATTCCCCAAAAACGCTGCCGGGGCGGGATCCCCGCTTCTCCATACCGCCGCATGGATGCCGGATCAATTGGCTCCATGGTTGCAGACTATCCACTTCAACTGTTGCCGCCGGGGGAACAACGCATCACCGAAACCCTTTCGTTTTTGCTAGAAAATTGCTTTTATTCCGGTGCTTTCTTTCAAGATATGATTCACTCCGGGGTCAATATATATCTAACTCTGGCGATTGCCCAATCATTACTCCGTAAAGGAGATGATCGCTACAGATTCTTGCTTCGCAGCGTAGAAGAGCTGGCTTCGTCTACCGGACAGTGGCCCGAAGCCGTACACCCCCTTACCGGTGGCGGCTGCATGGGAGACGGCCAGCACGGATGGGCTGCTGCAGAATGGGTGATGATGATTCGCAATCTTTTTGTGCGTGAAGAAGACTGTCGATTAATCCTGTGCTCAGGCATTCTTCCAGAGTGGCTGAAAACAGAATCACCTCTCAGTTTCGGTCCTACATCGACACCTTTTGGAAAAATCAGTATAAAAATCCTTCAAACTTTTGACAAGCTGGAAGTTTCCCTCAATGCCGAACATAAACATATCCCAGCCGAAGGTGAAATCAGCCTTCCAGGATATCGAAGCCTCCCCGTTAACGATTGGAAAGGGGTTTATCATCTGAATAAGCTCAAAACCCGCTCCACCATAGAGTGACTGGTCTGATTTATATGCTAAATGAGCGTAAACAAAATCGATAAGGATTATAATGTCTTAATTTTAATGAGTCATCCGATGATGTGAACAATTTTAATATCTCTACCAACAGTTAGATATGAATTCTGCAATTTTATATCGATTTTGTATACCCTGCGGGAAAACCGAGGATACCCCATCTTCTTCGTTGCCGAGGGTTCCCGGTAGACGACCACAGCTTCACCCTCGGTCGCCTTGGATATGAGGCATCCTCGGCTTTCGCTCAATTAGGGTTATACAATGAAGCATCACCGAACGACGGACCTTTATTCAGAATAAGCAAGCTTCATTTACTTTTTACCCATGATTTTATCATTTTTTAATTAACGGTAGGGAAGAGAAACTTTCACTTGTGTTCCTTTGCCGACTTCGGAAAAAATCTCAAAAGTTCCATTGCAGACTAAAGCACGGTCCATCATCCCTTTTAAACCGAATCCATTCAATGAATCAGGATTAGGCGGAAATTTCTTCAGATCAAATCCGCAGCCGTTATCCGTCACGGAAAGCTCTATACAATCGTCAGCTTTAACCAAATCAATTTGTATCGTATCGGCTTCACCGTGATTGAGAGCATTGGTCACCGCTTCTTGTATGACGCGAAAAATCGTAACCTTAAGAAGTTCGTTTATGCCGTGTTCTTCTACCTTGAGTTGAGTGATGATCCGGGCTTTTTGATAGTACTTACTCCGCTCTCGACAAAACCACCGGATGGTTTTCAATAGCCCCAGATCTACCAACATAGAAGGCATCATGTGGTTAGAAATTCTACGAACTTCTTCGATAGTATCTTTGATATTGGCAATAACTTTTTCAATGGAATAAATATCATCCCGAGGATCACTGTCCATGGACACCAGTTTCTGCTCAAGAGCCAATTTAATCGCCGCCAGATTGCTGTTTACGCTGTCATGCAGCTCCTTGGCGACTAGTTTGCGTTCATTTTCCTGGGACTCAATTATTTTGCGCGAAAGCACTCGCAGCTTTTTTTCGGACTCTCGAAACCTCTTTTCTGTTCGCTTATGTTCTTCTATTTCCCGATACAATTTATTTTTGGTTTCCATCAATTCGGCAGTTCGATCTTTAACCCGGTGGTCAAACTCTTTGTTCTGTATTTCCAGCTCAATTAAGCGAATACGTAAATCCTCAACCCGATTTATCACATCTTTGGAGGTTATTTTTCTGACGAATTTTGGATGGGTGTATAAGAATTCCTTTTCCTCGTTGAGGTGTGATGATATTTTGTTTATCGTTGTCCCTATCATTTTGTAAATTCCAACTCCTTAAAAAACTTTATGCATGCATCACGTTTAAGGATGGTTTGCAAGCACTATGATGATGCAATTTTTAGGTTTCGGATGTTCTGCTGGCGGCGAATATTAAAGAAATGTCAACAATAGCTTGAAATGAGAGATGGAGGGATATTGTAATCATATTCTTCGGTATAGTCTATTCCGCATCCGTCATTCAATTTTTCTAAAGATGAATCCACTTCCTGTATAGCTTTCAATATATGACAGTCTTTAGCGCATTTTTCCTTGGGCAGATCTTTCCTGTAACAATATTTACATGGAGAACAGATCATTTTCCTCCTCCTAGTCTAAGAACTTTATAGCGTTATAGATATTTAAGAGGTTCATTTATTGTATGATCAAGTTTCGTGCCATAAATGATAAGTTTAAGAATATTCGGCTTATCCCGTTTATTTATAACAGAATAATAATATCAATACGGCGATTGATCAGAACATAAACTGGCGCAAAATGCGTCATATATGATAGATTGTCATATGTTGCGCATTTTGAGCATCTCTGTTGTGGCACTGATGGCGTGATGGTATGGAGATGAATGATATTGACTTTGGGGTCTGAGAATGGAAAGCATGAAGCAAAAATCAGGGTTTGTTGGTTACGAGTTTCTTTTCAATGGCGTATGCCGTCAGTTCGGATGCACTGTGCAAATCCAGTTTTCCCATTATATTGGCGCGGTGTTTCTCGACAGTTTTGAGGCTGATGTTGAGTAGTTCAGCGATTTGTCTGTTTTTGTACCCTTCGCCCACTAATTTTAGAATTTCCCTTTCACGCCGGGTAATTGTGTCCCAGACAGTTTTTTTCTTAAGCTTCTTGGAGCTCTCCAAATAACCTAATATCACATGGTCCGCGACCTTAGGGCTGATGTAAGATTTTCCTTCCAGTACGCTTTGGATGGCGATCTGCAATTCCTGTCGGCTGGAATTCTTAACGCAATATCCATTGGCCCCGGCATCGAAAGCTTGAAGCACGAATTCCTCCGATTCATGGATGGTCAGCGCCAGGATCTTGATATTAGGATTGACACTTTTAATTTCTTTGATGACCGAAATTCCACTGAGCTTAGGCATGGAGATATCCAGTAAAATAAAGTCCGGTTGTTTTTTTCGAAACAAGTGTAGGGCTTCCAAACCATCTTGTGCTTCAGCTATAAATTCATAGTCGGTGTTTGAAGCCAGAAGGGATTTTAAACCTTCTCTGAACAACTGGTTATCTTCGACAATAAGGATTTTGATTTTTGATTTCATATGAATCTACTGGTCGTAGTTCAGCGGAACAGAAGGCTGACGTGATAACACTTAATAGATATTTAGAGATGTTTAAATTTTTATAGCATAAAAGCCCAACAAAATAAACATATATCCTGAATTTAGTGCTCAGTACCCTGAAAAATCAAATCGGAGTTGACGGATCCTTAGGGGCACCTTTTCTTCTTTACCATCGGATCTAAAAGATTTTATCTTAAAAAAATTTCCGGTCTGTTACATTTTTTTGGTATTGCCAAAAATTGAAGGTGCGGAACTTGAATTATAACTAAATAATATTAATGTATAGGTAACATCATAATAATGGGGGTCTATTACCCATATCAAATAATAAAATTACCTATACCGCCCCATTTACTGATAATCATCAGAGGGGTGTATAATTTAAAACGTATAACATATCTGTTATTTATTAAAGAAAATCAGAATATCATGAAAATTTGTATGTTTAGCAACACGTATCTTCCCCATGTCGGAGGCGTTGCGCGATCGGTTTCGATATGTTCAAAAGATCTCGGTAAAATGGGAAATGATGTCATGGTAATCGTTCCGGAATATTCGGATTCGGAAAGCTGGCGAGGAGACGGCCCTGAAATTCTGCGCGTTCCAGCGATTCAAAATTTTAATGGAAGCGACTTTTCTGTCCGTATTCCAGTGCCGTTTATTATCGATGATGCCATCGACAAATTCAAGCCCGATGTCATTCATAGTCATCACCCTTATCTTCTGGGGGATGCGGCACTTCGGGCGGCCAGACGTCGGAGTCTGCCCCTCGTTTTCACTCATCACACGCTTTATGAAGAATATACCCATTACGTGTCCAATAATCCAAAAACCATGAAGCACTTTGCCATACATCTTTCAACAGAGTACGCCAATATGTGTACAAGAGTTATAGCCCCCAGCAAGAGCATTGCTCATCTCATTAAGGAACGGGGTGTAATACCTCCTGTAGAAGAAATCCCTACCGGAGTTGATATCCGCTTTTTTTCTGAAGGGCATCGTGAAAAATTCAGAGAAGAATTTCGGATTCCCCAAGACGCTTTCGTTATCGGCCATCTCGGCAGGCTTGCTCCGGAGAAAAATCTTAAATTTCTTGCCCAAGCAATCTCGGATTCCATGAAAGATCTTCCAAATTCGAGATTTTTGGTCGTCGGCAAAGGGCCCGGTGCTGAGGAAATCATTCAAATTTTTAATAAAAGAGGATTCAACGATCGCCTCATCATGGCCGGTAAACAGACGGGAACCCGGCTCTGCGATGCCTACCACGCCATGGATCTTTTCGTGTTTGCCTCCAAAAGCGAAACGCAGGGCATGGTTCTCACCGAAGCCATGGCTGCCGGCATTCCGGTAATCGCCATTGATGCACCGGGAGCGCGGGAGGTTGTTTCAAACTCAAAAAACGGAATCCTGCTACCCTGGAATGCTTCCGAACATATGTTTTCCAAGGCAGTCCGAGATGCGATTCTTGATCCTGAAAAAATTTTCCGCTGGCGAAAAGTCGCCTTGAAAACGGCATTAAAATTTGATCGCAAAAAATGCGCCGAAAAATTATACGATCTTTATCAAGCCGTAATTACCGACTCAGAGAGCTATGCAGAAAATGCAATGGGACATTTAAAAAAATGGGAAAACTTGCTTGGGACTATTCGAACCGAGTGGGATCTGGCATCGGAAAAAGCCAGGGCTGTCATTAAAACTGTCAGTAAAAATAAAAAAACGGTTCATCTTGGTGAATAAATTCAGAAGTTATATAAAAAAGGAATTTATTCTTTTAAATTCATTTTAAAGGACAGCCAATTCATGATATCTTTCAAAGAAATTATTCCTACCAGTTTATCCTTTCCTTCCACCACCATCAACCGGCTTGAACCGGTTTGGTGCAGTGTTTTAAGTGCTTTGACAGTATCCGTTCCCGGTGGAATGGTGTTATCGACCCCGCACTGTTCGGTAATATCGCCGACCTTGGTTTGAGTCCAGTTTTCACGGGAAACTTCTTTTATATGCCGAGTGGTGACGCAGCCGATCAGTTTGTCGTTCTCGACAACCGGAAACATTTTATAATGATGTTGATACACATAGTCTGAGACCAGTTCTTCTAATGAAATTGAGGGTGAAACGGTGATGGGATCCGTCTTCATAAATCGATCGACGGGCTCACCTTCCAGAGCTTTTTGAACGAGCAACTGGCGGTAGGACATTGTGGCTGCGCTATATAAAAACATGCCGATTAATACCCACCACATGCCCCCGATAAAGTTGGAACTGAAAATGTTAAAAACGCCAAGAATAATCAAGATAATACCAAAGCCGGCACCGATCTTTGTCGTAATCCGGGTTGCGGTCTGAAGATTATTTTTCCAATGCCACAAAAAAGATCGGAGCACACGCCCTCCATCCAGAGGGAAGGCAGGCAACATGTTAAAAACTGCCAAAATGCCGTTAATCCAGGCCAGGTAGTGAATTACTCCCAGAACCGGTATGGGGATGATTCCCTCGGATATCCGGTAAATCACGTACAGAATGAGTGCAATCGCCAGACTCGAAATAGGCCCGACGATGGCCATCACGAATTCCGCTTTCGGGCTGACTGGTTCTTCACTCATTTCAGCTACACCGCCGAATATAAATAAGGTAATTCCTTTCATGGGTATACCGTATTTTTTGGCTACAATGGAATGGGACAGTTCGTGTGCGATAATGGACAAAAACAGTGCCAATGCCCCTGTAAGACCCATAAACCAATAGGTTGGTATGGAAAGATTCTTGTATTCAAACGGAAAATAACCCGTTGAAAGAGACCAGGTGATTAATGCGGCCAGAATAATCCAGCTTAAATCGATTTTTACTTCAAAACCAAGCAGATTGAACAACTTGATGCTTTTTTTAAACATCTTTTCCTCCAATGAAATCTAATATTTTATATTAATCACCAATTGCCTGAAGTAAATAAATTTAATTAAGTAAAACTGAGAATATCATCGAGTATTATATTGAGAAATGGGAAAAGGAATTCTTTAAGCTTGAGTCTTTTCTTAATATTCGGTTACAATAAAATACGTGTTAATCTGCACCTCAATTGAGTGAAAGCCGAGGATTAATACGGCCTGCCACGCCTCTTTCATCTCTGATATTCTACTCTCAGTAGCTTGTTTTTTAAATCTTTAATTTTTATATACAAGGTTGTATTTACCTGGCAAGGTTCTCGGAATGATATAGCAGGTATAATTTTATTTTTATTTAAAAAGCAGAACACCGGAGTTACATCATGAAACAGCCCATTGGGAAGTCGGTTTCTTCAGCGGAAAAATACCGCAAGTTAAGGGGTGTGATAGATGCGGAAGACACCCTCGCCGTATTAATCAATGCCGATCCGGATGCCATGGCCAGCGCACTGGCGCTCAGACGATTGTTCTGGGATAAAACCAGAAAAATTCACATTTTCAGGATCAACCGGATCGAACGGGCGGACAATCTGGCTTTCGTCAAGCTCCTTGACTTCCGGCACGATCATATCCGTTCGTTGAAAAAAAGCGGGATCACCAAATGGGCTTTGCTGGACTCCCAGCCTTCCCATAATGAAATGTTCAGCAATTATGCCTTCGATATTATAATTGATCATCATCCGGTTTCTCAGAACCTGGAATCGGATTTTATCGACATCCGGGAAGAGTACGGCGCCAATTCAACCATTATGACCGAATATATAAAAGCGGCAAATATTAAACCATCCCCTCGGCTGGCCACGGCCCTGTTTTACGGCATCAAATCGGATACAAACAATTTTATTCGCCCGACAGTACCGAGCGATATCATCGCATTTCGGTATTTGTATGATTTTGTGAATATGAACATCATCAAAAAGATCGAATCCTCCGAAATGAAGAAAAAGATGCTTCCCTTCCTCAAAAAAGCCATTGAAAAGTTTACACTGGTTGGCGACACAGCCGTTTTTTCCATGGGAAAGATAGATCATCCCGACACACTCGTTGTCATCGCTGACTTTTTCCTGAACCTGGCT
This sequence comes from Desulfobacterales bacterium, assembly GCA_037381105.1. Taxonomy (GTDB): domain Bacteria; phylum Desulfobacterota; class Desulfobacteria; order Desulfobacterales; family UBA11574; genus UBA11574. The sequence continues at coordinate 1,042 of JARRRC010000092.1, read as the reverse complement.
GAAGCCTCCATGTCAATTGTTTCAGGCGTATTCGAAGAGAACTTGGTAATCATATTTCGCAATGCCGGATTTCGTCGACATGTCGGAAAGTTGGCCAACGAAATGGCCGGTGATATCGGCTCCGCAGGAGGTCACAGCAGTGCAGCCCGGGCGGAAATCCCCATCGGAAATATCGATTCGAATCAAAAACAAGATTCCGGTTACCGGAGTTTTATCATAAAACGACTAAAATCAGCCCTGTCCGATTAAATCGATTGATATCGTATAAACGACCATTTCAAATGTCGCCCGCAGAGTATTGGGGATCTTCTTTAGCAGATGCTTCATATTATCGGACGGTTCTTTTCCTTTTCCTGAGGTGAAGCTTAAAAATTTTAGAATTTTGCATTTCATCGAAATTATTGACATAGCAAATGTCAAGTGGTAAAATATTAAAAATGGAAAGTTTATCCAAAAAACCGGCGAATGAGAGTATACTTACCTGTTCCTGATTCTCCCAAAGCAAATATGTTATAACCTTCTTGGCGAATGCCGACTCCGAAATGCAGCGCTTTCATGGCTCGCAGCTGCCCGATAAAATGGTTCAAAACCTCAAGATTGTCGGTCGTTTCAAATGACAGATCCCGAGGATTACAACTGTTGTAATTGGTTCGGTGTTGATTCAGAAACATCCATGGCGTACTCTCTTCGGCTTCCTCGGTTTCAAGTTTGCCTTTCAGACAAAGCATTATGTATTTTCTTTTGGCTTCCTTATAATTTTTTTCAGAATAATAATCCGTCTTTTCAGGACGGCTGAATTCGTTAACGTATTTCTTCATACACAATTTGACGGGACAAAATACTGTCTAAACCGTATTTCTTTCTCGGACCAAATGCTTAAAAATTAAATAATAATAACAGCTCAAGATTTTAAGATCGCAAACAAGCTCGAATGGAAATATTTAAAACAGGTCGACTTTATTTTCAGGGATCGGGATTTCAGACGGCATAGGAACTGATCAGCCAAAATGAGCACAATAATATTTAAAGAATTTCTCATGTC
>JARRRC010000091.1:0-12026 GCA_037381105.1 Desulfobacterales bacterium | reverse complement strand
GATATCATCAAAGAAGCCCAGGCCGATTATCATATTATCGTCATGGGAAAAAGGGGGGTATCCGGAATTAAAGATTTTTTGTTGGGAAGCATCTCGCAAAAAGTGTTCAATCTGGCAAAGGATATTTCGGTTCTGTTTGTCAACTAGTGTTTATACATAAATGGTCTTTTTGCCCAATCCGCCGGAGGCGGACAAGTCTCTGCTCTGATTGACTTTGTTTTACCATTGATTTATCCTATTTAGGATTCTGATCGATCGCATACATAACGGAAAAAATTTATTGGATGAATACCATGGAAATTATAACCGACATCAAACCTATGCAGGCGCGATCCGATAAAATGCGTCGGCAGGGAAAAACCATCGTTTTTATCCCTACCATGGGATTTCTCCATGAGGGGCATCTGTCTCTAATCAGAGAAGGAAAAAAATACGGCAATGATTTGGTGGTCAGTATTTTCGTAAATCCCACACAGTTCGGCCCGGGTGAAGATTTAGAGACTTATCCCAGGGATTTTGAAAGGGATCTCGAACTGGTCCGAAAAGAAGGCGTCAACGCAGTGTTCGCTCCGGACGCCGGTGAGATGTATGGGGAATACTTTCAGACGGGTATTGAACTGGAAAATCTCCCGAAACATCTTTGCGGTCTCTCAAGACCGGTATTTTTTAAGGGTGTTGCAACGGTTGTCACAAAACTGTTTAACATTGTTAAACCACACGTAACGATTTTCGGCGAGAAGGACTATCAGCAACTCACAGTCATCCGCCAAATGGTGCGAGATCTCAATTTCGATATAAAAGTTGTCGGGGCTCCGACCGTCAGAGAGTCCGACGGCCTCGCCATGAGTTCGCGGAATACCTACCTGACTTCAGAGCAGCGAATGAGCGCGTTGGCTCTATACAAATCACTGAAAAACGCTCAAAGGCGTGTTGAAAACGGTCTGCAAAACGCTGCCGAAATTGTTGATGAAGCAACAAAACTGATCCAATCCCACACTGAAACCGAGATCGATTATATCGCCATCTGTGACCCGGAAACCCTTGACGATATGAAAACCATCGACAGACCGGTATTAATGGCCCTTGCCGTAAAGGTCGGTAAAGCCCGCCTGATTGACAACATGATATTAAAACCAAAAGCGAGCGTTTCAAATTTTAAAAAGGAATAGATTATCTTTATTTTTAAAAAAGGCAGCCCCATGACAACACAAACCGTTGCCCAAATTAACCTGAACAATCTGGCTCATAACCTCAATGCCATAAGAAATAAAGTGACGCCATCCGACATCATCCCGGTGGTCAAAGCGAATGCGTACGGACACGGCGCCGTCGCCGTAACCCGGCGCCTTGTAAAAGAAGGGGTTACACGATTTGCGGTGGCACAGTTTCAAGAAGCCATGGAATTAAGAGATAGCGGAATATCCCATTCCATACTGATTTTTGGGCGGTTGTTTCCGGATGAAATCCCCCAAGCCATAAAAGCCGGGTTCAGCATCAGCCTGTTCGGGAAAGAAGATATCCGCTGGATTGAGAAGGCCGGACAGGAAAATCCGGCAAATGTGCACGTGAATGTCGAAACCGGAATGGGACGAATCGGCGTTCTACTGGATCAAGAACCCGATTTCTTTGACGCACTTATGGCGTCAAAACACTGTCTTTGGGAAGGACTCTATTCACATTTTTCCACTTCTGATGAAACAGACAAGACATACGCAAACCTGCAATTATCAAGGTTTCAGGATATTCTTTACCGAATGAAAGAAAAGGGCAAGGTGCCGTCCGTCATTCACATGGCCAATAGCGGGGCTGTTTTGGATTTGCCTGAAAGCACGTTTGATGCGGTCCGACCCGGCATTTTGTTGTACGGACATTATCCATCATCAGAGACCTCGCATTCGGTGAGTATCAGACAGGTTATGACCCTGAAAACATTTGTCGCGCATATTCGAAAAATTCCGGCCGGGTTCCCGGTCAGCTACGGCAGGCAGTGGATATCCAAAAAACAAACCACCATCGCTGTATTGCCCATCGGTTATGCGGATGGAATTCGACGAAGCCTGACCAATAAAGCTCAGGTGCTAATCCACGGGAAACGTTATCCTCTGGTCGGGCGGGTTACCATGGACCATATTATGATCGATGTCGGGGACGATCCGATCAATCCCGGAGATCCGGTAATTATATGGGGTGAAAATGAAAAGGATTCCATAGAACTCCTCGATGTCGCACAGAGTATCGGCACAATACCCTATGAGTTAACCTGCGGTGTGTCTCCAAGGGTTCAGCGGGTTTATGTTGGATCTTAATCGATTGGAATCGTACGTGAAATCAGCCGTAACATGAAAGGTTTCTCTTAATTTTTCATGAGACATTCGGGCGAATCCCGTAAGGATAATTATCTTGTATCTTGCATTAAAACAAATCAACGGTCGGACCCATTATTTCATTCGTGAAACTTATTCCCATAAAAACCGGTTTTTGAGCCGAAATCTGCTTGATCTCGGGACCGATCCCGGTAAATATATCGTTTATCCAGGGGGAAATTCTTTTTATATCCATGAATCCGTTGAAGAACAATTGAATGTTTTACATGTTTATCCGAAAGACGATGAGCTGGAGGATATTTTCTGGCGCTTTCTGGAACCGGATATCAGAAAGGCTCTGGAACCCTTTCGAAACCGTCAAATTAACCAAAAACATAGAAAACCCCATAAGGCAAAAAAGACAGCCCCGGCGAAGTATCACATTTTCGACCGGCGTCGAATCCTTTACTTAAGATGCGGCCGGACGAACCAGTGCAATATCGGTAGCGTACCTCAAAAGCTGTTCCGGGTATTGGCGGATAAATCCAGAGACGAAATCGAACAAAACATCATGGAGATGGAAAAGATTCTGGCAGCCCGGGAATATAAAATCTATACTTATGTCATTTTTAACCTTCAGCATTTTTTCACGCAGTGGTTTGCCCAAAGTGCGCCGAAAATGCTGGACCAGGAAGCGGTGGATGCACATTTTTTGGAAGAAATCTGCCATCTCAACAGCGATCAAATGTTCTGGAACGGCATGGAAACCAACGATCGACTGCATGAATATCTAGTGCGTTACGCTGTCATGTATTTCGATTACGATTATGCCCCAAAATCATTTATTGAAGAATATATACGAAAATTTATCAACAGCCGCAGGGATTACTCTCCTCCCTTTATATCCCGAAAAGCCGATCTGGATAAGGCCGGTGCTCTTTTCAACGCAACCCCGGAGTCACTAAAACAGATGAGTCGAAAAGATCTGATCCGACTTTACCGGAAACGGATTCAAAAGCTTCATCCGGACAAAGGCGGCGATCACGATGCTTTTATTCGGTTGACCCGGATTTATCATCACCTGCTTAGGACCAAGACTTAAACCTCAACGATCGAATGCCGATGAATTCGCCTTGGGCGAAGCGAAAATCCGCTTGGGGGACATCTTTTCCTCGTCAAGGGCTTGCCGGTAGACGGGTAGGGTGAACAGGCGGCTTTGTATGGTTATTTCAGAAGTAATTTTTTGGCGGACAACAGTCCGTTGATTTTTTTCTCTTCAGACATTTCGATCGATCCATCATAGGAGATCATCTTCCCCTCTCGATTACACACCGTATGATCATCGAGGATAATGAGACCTGATGTTTCGATCACTTTTTGTTTATACTCCCATTCCTGCTGTATATTGTATCTTTGGAGTTTAAATTGCCAGTAAAGCCAGATAATCAAAAAAATCAACACCCCGGAAACCAGCACACAAAGAAGAATAAAAACATAAAATGCCGTTTTTTCTCCAATATGTCCCAATATCCTCAGAATGACATCGAGTTTGAATAAAACAACCGAACCAACCCCTAAAATGAATAAGCCGGCAAGAACCGGCATCTGTTGAAGGATGGAAAACAAAAATTTGAAACTGTGACCGAACCGCTTCATCTTGGTCCCCACAAAGGGACTTTCTTCAAGATCAAACGCCGCCTGTTGGCTGCCGTAAAGGTAGAAATTAAATCCGATCACGATAAGACCGACGATAAACATCAGTACAATCGGGGCCATAAAAGAAACGAAGAAATATTGCTTCCAGGGAAACGGTCCCTTTCCAGGACCCAGAGAGCCGATAAAATGGGCGATAAATATGACGAATTCAACACCGCCGACCAAGATGAAAAGCGTATCAAAATACTCTTTGATTTCGGCTTTATCCAGAATGCCGGCAATGCCGGTCCTTTTTTTAAATTCATCCGTTTTCATCAAATCATCCTTGCGGTATGCAAGTCACCATATCACTGGAGCGATTGATTTATATAAGCCGTGTTCGTCGGTAATTTTCTCTGAATTCATCAAAGAGATTAACTGTCAAGCCCCAAACTTTTATCAATTTCTTTCCATCTAGCCAGGGATATCGGTTTTAATCCCACAAGATCACATTGCGGAATCCAACCAACGGTTGAATTTGGGATATAAAAACAATGTTGTCCTTTAAAAGGGCCATCTTCAATGATCCATCCATCTTGTACGGCAATTCGTTTTCCGGCAAGTTTTTTCGTATCGTTGGAGTAATTCATCTTTTCCGACGGTTGAAATATTGCTTCATAAAACATGAAAAATTTCCCTCGTAAAAAAGAAGGGCAATCCGCCATATGCTGGTGAACGCCCCTATTGCGATAAAAACTTTAATCTATACCACAGTGACATTGGTTGCAGCAGGACCCTTTTACGCCTGCTCTTTTTTGAAAGCGACTCGACCGCCATCATCAAGTTTTTCATAATTATTTTTCTGCCTGATCAATCTCGTAGCACTCCAAAATTTCACCGAAATACAGGGTATGATAATCTCTTTGCGGATATAACTTCATGTATTCTTCATCCAGATAATCCGGATCCATGGTGGATTTGTAGACGATTTTGCATTCGAAATGAATGCCGGGAGTGTCAATAATCGGTGAATCAACCTTCCGGCTGTCAGCCGTCTTTAGATTGCATGCGTTGTATTTATCCACATCCCTGCCGGATTTCGTTCCACAGAACATCACTTCATCGTGCATATGGATCAAAGGAACCGACACGGTAAAATCTTTTGCTTTTTCTATGATCCCATAAGTATATCGAGAATTTCTAACAGCAATCATAAAAATAGGTTTTGTCCAGACATAACCGATGGTCGCCCAGCCGATGGTCATGGTGTTGAGCACATCGTGGGACTTTACTGTTAAAAATGCGCCTTTTTTTATCTGTTTCATTGCTTTGTCCGCAATGAACATATAATCTACATTTTTCATTATCATCTCCTTGTTTCGATACATGTCGATTCATTTTATGTTATTGCATCCTGATGTTTGCAGCACGAATGAGATTCGTATCAACTCCCGGGAACGATAATGCGGGAGTCTTGCTTTTGCTGCAACTTTTTGATTTCTTCTTCCATTTTTCCCAGGGCTGATTTCATGGCTTCGGGATATTTGTCCATAGCTTCCTTAAGATTTCTGGCCTCAATCGACGCCTGAACGGGAATCGGCCCCTGGGGTGTCATTAAGTTCAGATGCCCTATAAAAATCTGTTTTCGGCCTTTATCTTTCAAACCATTGGCTTTGACCGGCGTTAAACGGCGGATAGAAGCCATATCGAGATCGGTGAAAGACTCTTCCAGGTAAAGATTGTCTTGTTTTACGGACAGATCGACGGTGTCGAGCGCCTTTTCGTCAAACATAATTGTCTCCTTTAATTTGTCAACGGCAATTTGAGGGTTCTATATTTCAACACTATTTAGATTTTCAACAATCATATCTTTAACGACAGCATATTTCAAGTTCAGTGCTCGGAATCAAAAGTTCCTCTTGCCGATTTCCAGGTTCGACAAAAAACATTTATCAATCTCCATCCTTTGGAACCAGGCCAAGGGAAGCTGTATTAAATTATATAAAGTTGCAGAAGGTTTAAAACAGGAATTGGAACTTCATTTTTCTTTTCGACAATTCGGAGATCAGTCTTTCTTTATATTCCTTGAAGAACTTGTCCGTAGTTTCCCTGTGGAATCCGAACCGGTGATAAAACCCCTTGATGGAATTTAAGTAGTTCATTTTATATACAAAAAAGGATTCAGGCAATAGTCAAAAATTTTAGATTTATTGAGAACGCTTTTGGCATGGATTTCTTTGACATGAAGCATGGTACTTGATGGATGGAAACTCGGTAATTTTCTCATGGTTTTATTTGGCGACCGCAGCCGCATTTGCTGCCGGATAATCCTGCCAGCCGCCGCCAAGGGCTTTGAAAAGGGCCACAAGATTGGTGGAAACCGTGCGGGTGCTTTGAACCAGGGCGTCTTCGGTGGCGTAGAGTGCACCCTGGGCCTGCAACACATTTAAAAAATCAGTCTGTCCCTCGGTGTAAAGTGTTTCGGCCAGCGCTACGGCTTTGCGATTGGCGGCTACGGCTGCCACCAGCGACTCGCGATGGGCCTGTTCCTTGGTCGAAGCGATCAGCGCATCTTCGACTTCCTGCAGGGCAGATAACACCGTTTGCTGATAGGCGATAACTTCCTGCTCTTGCAAGGCTTTTTCTAATTCTACGCCGGCGCGGATGCGGCCGGTTTCAAACAGACGCCAGCGTATCGACGGGCCGAAAGACCAAAAGCGGTTGGCCCAGTCAAACCATGAACTGAAATTATTGGATTGAAAGCCGGATGAACCGGTAATGGTGAACTTGGGGAACAGTTCGGCCGCGGCCACGCCGATACGCGCCGTGGCCGCATGGATCTGTGCTTCGGCCCTGCGGATGTCCGGCCGCCGGCGGAGCAGGTCCGACGGCACGCCGGCAGGCACCTTGGGCGGGGCCCCGGGAATGGTTCCCGCAGGAAACAATTCCGCCGTCAACGCCGCCGGCGGCTCGCCCAATAGGAGACTGAGGCTGTGAATCGTTTGTTGAACCGAAGACTCCAGCAAGGGGATCTGGGCCGCAGTGGTTGCACTCTGGGCTTCGGCGTTGGCCACATCCAGGCCGCTGACAAATCCACCCTCGAAACGCTGTCGTGTTAATCGCAGGCTGTGCTCTTGGGCTGCCAGGTTCTGCCGGGTAATAGCGATTTGCTGCTGTAAAGCACGCAGGGTGATATAATTGCGCGCAACTTCGGCCGTCAAGCTCACAAGCACGTCACGATGCGTTTCGACAGCGGCTTGCAGATCGGCCTCAGCAGCTTCCAGGTTGCGCCGCAGCCCGCCGAAAATATCGATTTCCCAGCCGGCGTCGAAACCGGCCTGGTATTGATCGCTGGTATTCCCACCTGTTCTGTTTTCGGAAGAAAAGCGGCTGCGCTGATAATCACCCGAGGCGTCGAGCGCCGGGCCCAGCCCCCCGGCGGCCACACCTTTGGCCGCACGGGCCTCGCGAATGCGAGCCTCGGCCAGTTTAAGATCAAGATTGGAGACAGCGGCCCTTTTTACGAGTGACGTCAAGATCGGATCTTTGAAAACGGTCCACCAGTCCGCCAAGCTCTTTTCGCCGGATTCCGCCCGCCCTTGGGTGGGTTCAGACCACTTGGCCGGCACCGGCATCTGCGGACGTTGGAAGTCAGGTCCTACCATACAACCGGATAACAAGGCCAGGGAGAACCCGACCGTCAGGACCAGTGAGAGTTTTGAGAGATACCGTAACCGGCTATTATCCGAAAATTTACCAAAAAACTCTCCTGGCGATTTTTTTGAAGTAACCCATGTCCTATTTCCCATGTTGAACAATGCTTTTTCCTTTTTCCTATATTAAAAAACGTTCATTCGTAGCGCAAGGCCTCAATGGGATCCATCAGCGAAGCTTTCCAGGCCGGATAGAAGCCGAAAACAATACCCACGGCGGCCGACACCAGCACGGCGGCGATAATCGCCGTAAAGGAGGTTTCTACCGGCCAGTGAAGAAACATGCGGACCAAATAGGAACCCCCGTGGCCCAGCAGGATACCCAAGGCACCGCCTACCAGGCAGAGGACTACCGCTTCCACCAGAAACTGACGCAGGATGTCACGGCTTCGAGCCCCGACAGCCATGCGCAGACCGATCTCGCGGGTCCGCTCCGTGACCGAGACCAGCATGATGTTCATGATTCCCACACCCCCCACCACCAGAGAGATCATGGCCACGCAAAGCAAAAGATTGGTCATCAAGGTCGTGGTTGATGAGAGGGTGTTGGACATTTCCGTCATGTCGCGGATACTGAAGTCGTCTGCTTCGTCCGGCCGAATGTGATGACGCTCTCGAAGCACCGTGGTGATCTGGTGTATGGCGGCGGGAATTTCATCGGCACTTCGGGCTGCTGCCAAGATATGATCGATACTGGCAAAACGAACCGGCATGGGATTGTCGGCAGCCTGGGTTTCCGACCGCTCCGGATAGAGTGTGGGCTGACCTCTCGGATACAGGTTGCTCAGCGTATTCACCGAGCTGCTTGAAGAGCTGCCGGCGGCGCTTTGGTTGCTGTTTTCAAGTGCAGCGCCCGTCACCCGGTACTTGATCGTGGTCCACGGTGCCAGTATGATGTCATCCTGATCCATACCCATCATGTTGGCGCCTTTGGCGCGGAGCACCCCCACAACCCGGAAGGAAACGTTTTTGATGCGGATCTCCTTTCCTAAAGGCGATTCTCCCTGAAACAGTTCGCGCACCAGAGTCTTTCCCAGCACGCAGACCTTGTTGGCGTTTAGGATGTCGCGATCGGTGAAAAAGGCTCCTTCTCTCATCGTCCAGTTTTGTACATCCAGATATGCCGGGGTAACACCGTAAATAAATGTCGGGACCCAGTTACGGCTGCCGTAAACCACCTGGGTTCGCGTATGGACAAGGGGAGAGGCGTTGCGAACGGCCGGGCAGTTCCGCAGAATGGCCTGGCAGTCCTCGGGTGTAAGGGTCGTGACGCTTCCCGCTCCGAAAGACACGCCGCCGCTTGACGCCGCACCGGGCCTTATATTCAAAACATTGGCCCCCATGCTGGAAATCGCTTTGCGGATGGCCCCGGAGGAACCGGCACCGATCTCCATCATGGCAATAACGGCCCCGACACCGATCACGATGCCCAATGTCGTTAGCATGGCCCGCATCGGACTGCGCCGCAGGGCCTTTATGGCCGTTTGAAATATGCGGTAGCCTTTCATTTTGCCTTCCTCTCTTCAGCCGACAAGAGCTCACATTCTGTTGGAGACTTAGACAGCTCTTTGACGTCACCGAAAGCCCCGTCAACGATTACACCATCGTGAATTTGTATCAGACGCCCGGCATGCCGGGCCACTTCCGCGTCGTGGGTGACCATAATGATGGTAATGCCTTCATTTTCATTGAGCCGCCCGATCATTTCCAAAACCTCACTGCTGGTGCGCGAGTCAAGGTTGCCGGTGGGCTCGTCGGCAAGCAGCAATGAGGGACGGTTGATCAGTGCCCGGGCAATGGCTACCCGTTGCTGCTGGCCGCCGGAAAGACGCGATGGTTCATAGTTCAAGCGATCCTGCAACCCCACGCGGCTGAGCATCTCCGTTGCCCGGTGCCGGCTTTCACGTTCGGAAATGTGTCCGGCGGCGTACAACAAGGGCATGGCCACATTATCCAGCGCGCTGGTGCGCGGCAGCAGGTTAAAATTCTGGAAAACAAATCCCAGCTTGCGGTTGCGCAGCAGGGCGCGCTGGTTGGCGGAGAGTTGGGCCACTTCTTCGCCGTCAAGCCAATATGCTCCCGAATCAGGACGGTCAAGGCACCCCAAAATATTCATCAGGGTGCTTTTACCCGATCCGGATGTGCCCATCAGAGCGACCATTTCACCCCGTGCCACCATCAGTGAAACCCCTTTGAGAACGGGTACGGCGATGTCGCCCATTTGATAGGTTTTATGGATGTCGTTCAGCTTGACGATTGGTTCCATAAGTATTTGCTCCGAGCCTGTTCTAAGACGTCAGCGCGATCCTTGATTTCGACTGCGTCGCAGGAACTGCGGTGTAAACGGGTTTCTGGTATCGGACGATGTGTCCTTCTGGTCCCGGAGGCCGGTAACGACATCCAGCCCCACGGACAGATCCTGTCCTTGGATCTGAGTCATTACACCATCGCTCAAACCGGCGCGCACCACTATAGGGCGAACGTACTCTCCTTGAAGCGCCCAGACCAGGTCTCGATCATTTTTGGCAGATGCGCGGTCGGGCTTCGGGCCGGACTGCTGAAGGGCTTTTCGAAAATCCGGCGCAATCTGATCGGTCTTGGGATTCCACCGCAAGGCGGCGTTGGGCACCAGAAGCACATTGCTGAGGTGCTGCAACTCGAACTGCACATTGGCCGTCAGATAAGGCAGCAGAAGCCCGTTGGCATTGTCGGTAACAATTTCAACGGTGTAGGTGACCACATTTTGGGTCATGGAGGCATTCAGCCGCACTTTGCCCACCACACCCTGAAAGGTTTCGCCGGGGAAAGCGTCCACAGTGAAGGTCACCGGCTGGCCGGGATGAATCTTGCCGATATCCGCTTCATTGACGGCAACCCAAACCTGCATGCGGGTCAAATCCTTGGCAATCAGGAAAAGACTGGGGGCATTGAGGCTCGCCACCACAGTCTGGCCGATGTTGACACGCCGGTCAATGATGACGCCTTTGACCGGAGATTTGATCGTACAGTAACCCAGGTTGCGCTGGGCGCGCTGCAACTCAGCCTGGGCCTGGGCAAGGCCTGCTTTGGCCTGCAAGATGGCTGCATCCCCGACCGCTACGTTGGCTTTCGCAGTCTCATAATTGGACTGATAAGCATCGTAGCTGGCCTGGGCCAAGGCTTCGGAAGGTCCTATCTTTTGGGCGCGCTGCCAGTCTCGTGAGGCCTGGTGTAGTTTGGCCTTCAGCTGATTAAGGTCGGCTTCGGCGCGCTGCAGACCGGCTCTGGCGGACTGGACTTGGGCCCGGGCACTGGCCGCCTCGGCTGAATAGACCGAATCGTCAATACGGGCCAGAATAGTTCCTTCTTCTACCACGGAACCGTAATCCACGGTCTTGCCGTTGGCATCCCGGCCGAATGAGAGAATTTGACCGGCAACCTGGGCACCCACATCGATCACTTCTTCCGGTTCCACCGTGCCGGTGGCACTGATGGTGATCCGCAAGTCGCCGCGGGTCACCTTGGCTGTTTGAAAAATGTCCGTATTTGCATTGCCGCTTTTTTGATACCAGGCGGCTGTTGCACCGATCAGTCCCAGGCCGATCAGCGACAGTATGGCTGTTTTGATCATGGGTTTCATATTAGTCCTCTATGCATGACGGAATGCCTCTTGCATCCGGGAAAAGACCGAATATTTCAATAAAATTTCGGGCTAAGTGTGTTCACTTACCGTGCTTTCCATCTGGCTTCGGATCGCACGAATGCCTGCCAGACTAAAGCGTGTCACGTGGTCCACCAGTGTTTCCAAATCGTCTAAATCCCATTCCGGGCTTGAGGGCAGCGGATCCGCCGACGTAATCTTCCGACGCCGCTCGCGCATCAAGGGACCGAAACACTGGGCGCGGATGCTCATGAGGCAGAGCCGGGCCTGTTGTTCGAGGCTCTGTTTTCCCAAAAGATCCCGGACAATGTCGGCAAAGCCTCGAAAGATCGGCTCTATCGACTGTTGGACGGCACTCGCCAGCAAACCCGTCGGGTTGGCCATTTCATTGTAAAAAATGTCCAACTCGTAGCTTTGGGGATCGATAATCCGTCGCATGATGGCCAGGATCCGTCCTCTCAGTTGCTCTTCAACCGGGGCATCTGCTGCCACGCCCCCATCCGGCGGATAAGTCTTTAATGATTTTTCAAAGGCAAAACGCCAGCTTTCCATGTAAAGGGCTTCCTTTCCGCCAAAATGATAATTTGCGGCCGCCACGTTGGCTTTGGCCTTACGGCAGATTTCCGCAATGGTGGCATCCCTGAAGCCTTTTTTGGCAAAGATTTCACATGCAGCCGCCAGCAGTTTCCGCCGTGTTTCCTGTCCATCGATGCGTTGCTTTCTCATCAAGCATCA
>JARRRC010000090.1:0-11918 GCA_037381105.1 Desulfobacterales bacterium | reverse complement strand
GGAGGGTTAAAACTGTTTTGCGTCCGCGGCCGAGCTTGATCCAGATCATTGCGATAGCTGTCAACAAGTCATGAGCATGAAACACATCAAAGGGACCGATGTAGTCCTCCGTCTGGAAGACGTGATACACAAACGACCGGCACATATTCTCGATTTCCACCGCAAAGTCAGAGTGGAGATCGAACGGGCACCTGTGGTAGTGGACGCCGTCAATCCGGTCATAGCCGCACTGGCCGTAACCCATCCGCGTGAATACATGGACCTCGTTTCCTCTGCGCTCGAGGGCCGCAGCAAGTTCGGTAACGTGGACGCTGATACCGCCGACAGGGATCGAATAAAGCGTCTCCCATGACAGCAATGCGATTCTCATGGCTTACTACTTTACATCTATTTTTGTCTTTTTTAGGGTCAAATCCCCGCATATTGCTGCGTTAAGAAGATCTTGAACACTGTTAAACAGCCGCCGGAGATAATGAGAATTTGCTTTTTCGAGTCAGGTCTATTGAAAAAGAGATTTGCAGTTCAGCTTCTACAGCGCAATACGATATGAATCGAAGGGACTTGAATGATAAATCATATTTCCATATAAGATGTTTTAAGCACTATACGTCATAAGTCAACGGTCAGACTTTAGAAAAACTGTTTTGCGGAATCGGAATTGTACCGGGAAGGTATGGAATAGGTTAGGAATTCCCTTTCAGGAACAAAATCAGGAAAAATTTACGGCGATCACTCCCATCGGTCCTGGCACTTGGAGCAAGTGAAGGAATCCATCTCGTAGATTTTATGTATCAATAAAATTTTGTTTTAGCTTATTTTCGCCAACTATTGAAAAACGGCCTGCCGATCATAAAAGTTATTTTTATTTATCATTGCCCGTCAATTCCCGATAGTATTGTTCATCTTCAACATACATCAGACCATCATTAAATGTTATAAGATCTCTGTTGTACAACTTTGCGATTGCCATATCTATGGATTCAAACTCTTCCGTGCCGGCCTGCATCTGTGACCGAATACGATTCGTTGAAGACTCTTTGATAAATTTTTTAATCCGATATGAATTGATCAATCTTTCAAGGGCAAGTATTCTCCCTCCGCCGTTTTTCAGCGGGATCAATCGCTGGGATAAAACGAGCTGTAAACAGTCCGCCAGTTTTGTCCGAATAAGCGGCTGCATATGGGGTTCAAACATATTGATGACCCTGTCAAAAATAGACGTTGTATTGTTGGCGTGAACAGAACTCATAACCAGGTGTCCGGTATCGGCGGCCTGCAATCCAATTTCAAAAGTTTCTTTATCCCTCATTTCCCCAACGACGATAACATCGGGTGATTGGCGAAAAACCGTTCTTAGACCCGAGGCGAAAGATACCGTATCGGTGCCCACTTCTCTTTGGTTAATGTTGCTTTTGCGGTGTTTGTGCATAACTTCAATGGGATCTTCCAAAGTGATGATGTTCCGTTGTTGGTTGCTGTTAATAACATCAATCAACGCACTGAGCGTTGTTGTTTTACCATGTCCGGCAGGACCTGAGACCAAAATCAAACCCTGTGGTTTAAATGCAAAATTCTTTAACCATTCCGGAAGGTTCAGCGCTTTGAAGCTGGGAATTCCATCCTTAATTGGCCGCATGGCAATTGAAATAGAATTTCTTTGCCTGTAAATATTCACCCGGAATCGACCGATATTCTTAAACGTAGCAGCCAGATCATACTCGTTTTTTTGCAAGAATTCATCCCAGTTCGAGTATGGAATAATTTCCCTGGCATACATCTCACAATTTACAGGCAATAAGGCGGGCAGGGCCATACGTTTCAACATGTTATCCACCCGAATGGACGGCGGCGCCCCGGGTGTTAAAAGGATATCACTGGCATTGTATTGCATCAATTTTTCAAGCAGTGATTCCAAATCAAGCACTTCTTTTACCTTTGCGATTTCTGTTTTACATGTTTTGGATACGGCTTCACCTTTTAACGTCTGTCCGGGCTTCAAAGGTAAACAATTTAAAGCCGCATCGATCATGAAAGAGGGGACCACCATGGGGCGTATTTTTTTCCCTAGAACAAATTCAATTTCACTCACCGCCATGAAATCTTGCGGGTTTGCCATGGCCACCGCTACTGTTGCCGAATTTAGCGAAATCGGCAGAATTTTCATGGCTTTCATTTTTTCCACAGGCAAAAGATTGAGCAATTCGGGCTTGATGTCGTGTTCAAAAAGATTTGCGCCGGGAACCCCAAGTTTTTTGCTGAGACAATGAATGAGGTCATTAATGGTAATAAATCCCATCTCTATCAAAATCGATCCCAGATGGCCGCCCACCTGGGTCTGTCTTTTCAACACCTGATCGAGTTGAGACCTGTTTATAAGACCGGATTTGACGAGAATTTCGCCGATTTTCTGTTTGGCCGGTGCTTGATTCTTAAGCTGATGGGATGTTTTTTCCATTTTTGTCTCCCGGAGAATAATTATGTAACACCCGTTTGTTCGATAATTAATATTTTTCTTGATTTTAACCAGTAAAGCAATACTTGTACCAAAAAGAAAAATATATTCAATAAATCGATATATCGTTACATATCAATAAGATAAGATTCAAAAAATAGGCGGTGACCAAAATATGCATCAGGCAGGCAATTCATGAGGCGGCATAATTTTGACAGGTTGTTGATAATAGAATGAAAAATATAAGAATCGGGGGGTTAAATGAGCCGGTCATAGTGGGGCAGAAGCAAAGCCGGGTTTTTGAGCCGGATTCTTTACATGTCCCGGATCTCTTCTTTTAGCATGCAGCAGGCGATTTTATATTGAGTCGCGCCGTTGGAGGTATAGCTCAGGTTGTTCGGCTGAATGAGTTTGTTCATCACGCATCCTTCATCAATATCAAGTTTAAAAAAATCATTCTCATTGATTCTTGGCGTATCTACAAGAACGTTGTCCTTGAGCATCATGCTGTGCAGCGGATAGTCTTCGCACAGCGGGCACCGGTATACTCTGCCATTGGGGAAAATAAAATAATTGTCCGCTACCAAACCGGCGCACTCAAACAGCTCTTCAATACTCAAAAAGACTTTCGGGTAGGTAACGGTTATGCCGTGACGAGCGATTTTTTGAGCTGCGCCAGGGACAATATTTAGCCAATCCTTTGAAGAAACCTGTAATGTATTTCTCCTGTTTTCAGCGGATTTTCCTCTGATCCCAATGACCTGTATAAAAAAACGATCAATCTTCAAATCTTTTAAAAGAGGTGCGATTTTGTCCAGCTCATGTAAATTCATCGCACTGACGGTGTAGATCAGGCTGGTGCTAAAACCTTTATGAACCGCACGGTTGATGCCCCGGATACACGCGTCAAATGAACCCTTGCCCCGAATCATATCGTTTGTTTTTCTATTGACGCCGTCCAGACTGAAGCTGAAGTAATCGACATCTTCAGGACTCACCTTGGAAAGGATGTCATGAAACAGATATCCATTGGTATCAACGGTGATGGAGCTGTAACCGAGGCATTTTGCTTTTTGTATGGCTGCCGGCAGGTCCGGATGGAGGGTCGGCTCTCCCCCCAGGAAGATGACATTGGCTTTTTTGTTTCTTAAGGCAAGCACCTTAAGCCAGGTTTTTATAGTTTCTATGGGAAGGGTGTTTTTGCCGTGTTGCTTTTCGTTGATATAACAGTGCCTGCACCTGAGGTTACAACGGGTCAGGAGATGAAAGAATATATTGGCGGCATTTTTTGAAAAAGCGACGGTTTTTTTCATAATACATAAGTTAAACCTAAACTGAGCGATTGTCGAGGCTTGTTAAAATTTTTCTAAACAATCTTTGGAAAGATCCACATCAAAACTGACCGGGTAACAGCCGTCGAAGCATGCTTTGCAAAAGTTGTTTTCCGGCTGTTCGAGGCCGGTTGAACTCAAAAGTCCTTCAAGACTGAGGTAATTCAGCGAATCCAGACCGAGAAAATCTTTCAGTTTTTCAACGGACATATTGGCAGCGATCAGTTCTCCTCTTGTGGAAAAATCGATTCCGTAATGACACGGAAAACGATGGGGAGGTCCACTGACGCGCAGATGAATTCGGTTTACACCGAGTCCGCGCAATGCTTTAACTCTTGTTTTAACCGTTGTACCTCTGATTATCGAATCTTCGATGATGACGATGTTTTTCCCTTCGAGAAGTTTTTTGACCGGATTTAATTTTACTCGAACGCCGAAATCACGCATGCTCTGGGTCGGCTGGATAAATGTTCTTCCCACGTAATGATTGCGAATCATGGCCATTTCAAAAGGAATCCCGGAGGCTTCCGAATAGCCCAAAGCGGCATACGTTCCGGAATCCGGAAACGGCATCACCAAGTCGGCGTTCGCAGGAGCCTCTTTGGCAAGACGCCGGCCATGTGCCTTGCGAGTCAAATACACATTCTGACCGTAGATCGTACTGTCCGGCCTTGCAAAATAGATAAATTCAAAGATGCAAAAGGCTCTTCTCCCAGGTGTCGGCGTTTTGATACTCCGGATACCGTCTTCATTAATAATTACGATTTCACCCGGATCGAGTTCGCGAACAAATTCAGCCTGAACAAGATCGAGAGCACAGGTTTCCGACGCCAGAATGAAGTGGCCGTTCAGTTTGCCGATGCACAACGGACGAAATCCGTAAGGATCCTTGAGTCCGATCACTTCTCCCTTGCTGGTCAACATCACAAATGAAAACGCTCCCTTCAATCGTGACACCGTTTCTACAAGCGCACCTTCGAATCCTAATTTCAAACTTTTCACAAAATAATGGAGAAAGATTTCGCTGTCCATGGTGGTCTGAAAAATTGAGCCGGTTTCTTCAAGTTCTTTTTTCAGATGGTGTGCATTGACAAGATTGCCGTTATGCGCGATCGCATATGCCTTTTTGCGATGATGTATCACAAACGGTTGTGCATTGCCGAGTATTGAGCTGCCCGTGGTAGAGTACCGCACATGTCCGATGGCGCTTTCTCCTGCCAAATGTTCCAGATGGGTGACATCAAAAACATCCGGGACAAGCCCCATGCCTTTATGATCAACAATGTTGTAATTCCGGGCAACAGCAATTCCGGCACTTTCCTGTCCACGGTGTTGCAGCGCATACAGGCCGAAATAGGTTAGTTTTGCGGCTTCAGGATGACCGTAAATACCGAAAAGCCCGCAGGCTTCACGGGGTCTTTCTAGATAATCCATAATACTAATTATTATACTCCTGTATCGTTTTCACCGAAAGGCTTTTTTTCTTTAGAGCTGCGATACCTTTGCACATGGCCATGGCACCGGCAATCGTCGTTGTATATGGAATATTGAATTTAATGGCTGCACGTCTGATATCGTACCCGTCGCGCTTGGTTTCACCGCCCGAAGGTGTATTGATGATGAGCTGAATGTTCTGGTTTTTAATGGCATCGACAACATGGGGGCGGCCGACGGAGACTTTGTTTACCAGGCTGTTGGTTACGCCGCGGTCCATTAAAAACGATGAGGTTCCCCGGGTGGCCATGATACTGAACCCCATCTCTTTAAACTGAGATGCCAGGGGAAGTATGGCTTCCTTATCGCGGTCTTTTACGCTGATAAAGACCGTTCCTCTGTCCGGCAAATGATTCCCGGCACCGAACTGGGCCTTTGCGTATGCGGAACCAAAATCCGAGTCGATTCCCATGACCTCTCCCGTCGATTTCATCTCAGGTCCTAAAAGGGCATCAACACCCGGAAACCGGTTGAACGGCAGGACAGCTTCCTTTACGGAAATATGGGCCGGAATCCTTTCATTCACGATGCCCAGTTCTTCCAGTGTCTTGCCGAGCATCACCTTTGTCGCGATTTTTGCAAGAGGGATGCCGGTGGCTTTACTGACAAATGGGATGGTTCTGGATGCTCTGGGATTTACTTCAAGTACAAAAAGCCGGCCATTCTTAATGGCGTATTGAACATTCATGAGACCGACCACATCAAGTTCAAGTGCCATGGCTTTTGTTGCACGGACGATCTCTTCAAGCATCGTTGAAGAAATGCTGTAAGGCGGAAGCACACAGGCAGAATCTCCCGAATGGATTCCCGCTTCTTCGATATGTTCCATTATTCCGCCGATAATGGTGACCTTCCCGTCAGAAACGGCATCTACATCAATTTCAACGGCATCTTCTACAAATTTATCGATGAGCACCGGATGTCCGAACGATTCCGCAATAGCGAGTCTGGTGAAGTTTTGGAGCTCATGGCGGTCATAGACGATCTTCATGGCCCGACCGCCGAGGACATAAGAAGGACGGACAACAACCGGATAGCCGATTTTTTCAGCCACCGCCACGGCGTCTACTACCGTCAATGCCGCACCGTTTTCCGGCTGAACGAGCCCTAACTTTTTCAAAAGGGCCTGGAATTGCTTCCGGTCTTCCGCCCGATTAATGCTTTCCGGCTGAGTGCCCAAAATCGGAACCCCGGCGTTGTGCAAAGACTCCGAGAGATTAAGGGGTGTTTGACCGCCGAACTGAACAATAACCCCCATGGGTTTTTCGGTTTCCACAATATGAAGAACATCTTCTCTGGTCAGCGGTTCGAAGTAAAGTTTGTCTGAAGTGTCGTAATCCGTGCTGACGGTTTCAGGATTGCTGTTGACCATAATACTTTCAACGCCTTCTTCACGAAGTGCAAACGATGCATGCACACAGCAGTAATCGAATTCAATCCCCTGGCCGATGCGGTTGGGGCCGCCGCCCAGAATCATCACCTTTTTCTGATCGGAAACCCTGGCCTCATTTTCCATTTCATAGGTGGAGTAGTAATAGGGTGTTGAAGCTTTGAACTCAGCGGCACATGTATCCACCAGTTTATAAACCGGACGTATGCCATAACCCTTTCTTATTTTTTCAACAGCCTCCTCGGTCGAGCCGGTTAAATAGGCGATCTGTACATCCGAGAATCCCAATGATTTTGCCTTTTTTAAAAATGGCTCGGTCAAATCGATTCCGGCAGATCGTATCTTTTTCTCAAACTCGATGATTTGTTTGATCTGGTGCAAAAACCACGGGTCGATCCCGGTTAATTCATAAATGAATGGTATGGGCAGTTCCTTGAGTATGGCATAGCGCAGGTAAAAAATACGCTGGGAATTGGGCGTTGCCAGTTTTTGCTCGATTTCGGATGACGACAAATGGGGCAATTGGTTTGTAGCATCATTTTCAGGGTCCAACAGGTCTTTTCCGTCGGACCCCAGACCAAAACGGCCGATTTCAAGGGACCTCAATCCTTTTTGAAGCGCCTCTTTAAATGTCCGGCCGATAGCCATGGTTTCGCCCACGGATTTCATGGCGGTGGTAAGATAATCCCGGGTCTCCGGAAATTTTTCAAAAGTCCAGCGGGGTATCTTGACCACGCAGTAATCGAGTGTCGGTTCAAATGATGCAAAGGTTTCTCCGGTAATATCATTGGGGATTTCATCCAGTGTATACCCTACGGCCAGTTTGGCGGCGATTTTGGCAATGGGAAACCCGGTGGCTTTTGATGCAAGGGCCGAGCTGCGTGAAACCCGGGGATTCATTTCAATGACGATCAATTCTCCGTTTTTCGGGTTCACTGCGAACTGGACGTTAGAGCCGCCGGTATCTACACCGATCTCCCGCATGATGGCGATAGATGCATCCCGCATGATTTGGTATTCTCTGTCCGAAAGCGTCTGTGCCGGCGCCACCGTGATGCTGTCACCGGTATGGATGCCCATGGGATCCATATTTTCAATGGAACAGATAATGACGACATTGTCATTTTTGTCTCGCATAACCTCCAGTTCATATTCTTTCCAGCCCAGGACCGATTCTTCAAGCATAACCTGTCCGATTAAACTGGCATCCAGTCCTGCTTTGGTCAGTTTTTCCAACTCTTCCGGGTTATACGCGACACCGCCGCCGGTACCGCCAAGGGTGAAACTGGGACGAACAATGATGGGAAAACCAATATCCTCGGCAATCGTTTTAGCTTCTTCAAGATGAGATGCAAATCCGCTTTTGGGGATTCGAAGCCCGATATTTTCCATGGCATTGCGAAAAAGCTCCCGACTTTCGGCTTTTTGGATCGATTGGATGGACGCTCCGATCATTTCGACCCCGAATTTATCGAGAACGCCCATCTCGGAAACTTTTACGGCGGTATTGAGGCCGGTTTGACCGCCAAGGGTCGGCAACAGGGCACAGGGCCGTTCTTTTTCAATAATTTTGGCAACGGCCGTTGGAACCACCGGTTCAATATAGGTCCGGTCCGCCATTTCGGGGTCGGTCATAATGGTGGCCGGGTTACTGTTGACGAGTATGACCTCGTACCCTTCTTCTTTTAGCGCTTTACAGGCCTGCGTACCCGAATAATCGAACTCGCACGCCTGGCTGATAATAATCGGGCCTGCGCCGATGATGAGAATTTTATGGATGTCTGTGCGTTTGGGCACGCTAGCTCACTTTCAACTTCAACTCATTTTTGTCCGTTTTCACGGTTGATTGAGAAAGAATCATGTTCTTGAATTCTTCAAACATATACCTTGCATCATGGGGACCGGGTGACGCTTCCGGGTGATACTGAGCGGTAAAAATCGGATATTTTTTATGTCTGAATCCTTCCAGAGTATTATCGTTTAAATTGATATGCGTTATCTCGATATGTTCCCTGTTCAGGCTGCCGGTATCTACGGCAAACCCGTGATTTTGGGATGTTATTTCAATCTTTCCCGTCAGAAGGTTTTTAACCGGCTGGTTGGCGCCCCGATGGCCGAATTTGAGTTTAAAGGTCTTTCCGCCAAGTGCAAGTCCCAAAAGTTGATGTCCGAGACAGATGCCGAACATGGGTGCATATCCGATTAGTTTTTGGATGGTTTCAACGGCATAGGTAACCGGCTCGGGGTCCCCGGGACCGTTGGACAAAAAAATACCATCCGGCGCCATACTCTTTATCGTATCGGCGTCGGTTTCGGCCGGCACAACGATAATTTCAAACCCATGGGATTCCAGGCACCTCAAAATATTATATTTAATTCCGTAATCAAAGGCCACCACCGAGTGTTTTTGTCCTTTGCGTTTCCATGCATTTTCATCTAATGAAATCTTGTCGGAATCCATAAAAACCGGCTTTCCATCACACCAGTAGTAAGGAACACGGCTGCTGACAATTTTTACCAGGTCTTGTCCGATCATGCTCGGAAGGTTTCGTGCCTGCTCCACACAAAACACCGGATCGAGATTCTCGGTGGAAATGAATGCCCGCATGGCTCCTATTTTTCGAATGTGTCTGGTTAGGGCACGAGTATCCAGTTCTTCAACCCCGAGTATATTCTGGGTTTTGAGGTAATCCGCTAAAGATGAGACAGCCCTGAAATTGCTGAAACAGCTCTGGTATTCCCTCACCAAAAATGCGGAGACTTGTATTTTGGCCGATTCGATATCTTCGGAATTTACGCCGTAATTGCCGATAAGGGGATAGGTCATTGCCACCATTTGGCCGGCGTAGGACGGATCGGTAAGAACCTCCTGATAGCCGGTCATGCTGGTATTAAAAACGATTTCCCCCCCGGTTTCACCCGGGCCGGTAAAGCTTCGGCAAGGAAAGGTTCTTCCGTCTTCAAGGGCTAAAATTGCTTTCATATCCATTCCCAATTCATGCGGATTTCCGATTTTCTTCACCCTGCCAGTCTTCTCCCCATTCTTCGACGGCCGCGGATTCCTTGGCCAGAACATCAAGTGTCACCGCCTGAACTTTTCGATAAACTTCAGTGTAATCTTTTTTCCGTCCATTCACCGTCAAAAGATCATTTTCGATGGAAATGCCGAACAGTCTTTCATTTTCTTTAAGATACGGCAAAATAAGTTCCCAATCCGCCGGGCTCAGCGCCACGAACTCTCCGCCGTTCAACTGGTCGACCACCACCTTATGACCGGGATCCCTTAAAAAGATGGCCCCGCCTGAAGCCAAAGAAAAGAGATTAGACCCGGGGTATGGGGCGTGCTGGTCGATGACATTGGCTTCTTCATCGAATTCAATCCCGTTGAGAATGATAAACCCGCCGCCGTTCAGGGGATCGCCGGCCATAAACGATTCCGCCAAGTAGTCGAGGCATGTGCCGTTGATGACCACCCGGGGATGGCCGACGGCATTGATCAGCGGCCGGCCGGCGGCATTGCCCATAATGTAGACTTCTCCGCCTTTGGCGCCGTACATGAATGTCTGCCCCACATCGCCGTAAATGACCAGTTTGCCGCGCTTCATGATCTGGCCCAGTTGATCCTGCGCATTTCCGTGAACATATATTTCCAGCCCGTCGATCCCCGAGGCCAGATAATCGCCGGAGCTGTCATACACATCGATTCTTACACCATCGGAATCTTTTGACAGGCCGCAACCGCAAAAGCGCTGTCCCTTGTATCCAAAACAGATGAACCGCTTCCACCCCTTGCCATAGGCTTCACAAATCAGTCTTGCATCGCAGTCTTCGCCTTCAGGCGAAAAATCTCTGGCATTGATAACCAGAATTTTTTCATTGTTTCGGGGAGAGCGCAATGTATTCCGTTTTTCAAAATCAATGTAACAATATCGGCCGAATGTATTTTGATCCAAACCCGGCGATGCATTGAAAATTGACGTCAGGCTCTCTTTGATGATTTGCAGTATGGCACTGCGCTTCTTATCTCCGGTGGCAAAACGACGATCCAAAAGATGGGTCAATAGTTCTATCGCTTTGGCTTTTGTATCATCATTGTCTTCTGCGGCCTTTTCGAGCTCTTTGGCCAAGTGCTTGATGGACGCATAATCCCAGTCGATCATTTTCAGACGGCAAGATCGCTTTAAATCCGATAGATCGCCGCCAGACAGTCCCTTTTTCAGTTCTCGGGAGATGTCTTCGGCATATTTCGGCGTGGAGATTTCAGGGATGATTTTATACGGTTTCTGATGCGCCGGTGTGCTGACAACATCACCGAACTTGTTGGTGCAGATCAATTTTTTGGATCCGTCTCCCTTGTCGGCGTCTTTGACGGTAAAAATAAACGCACCACCGTCCGTCGCGCTTCCACCGCGTGCATTCCAATATTTGTCGGCAATGGGACAAAAACGGCTGTCCTCGGCGGCAATGCTCTGCAGCGTGGCATCGATGGCCTGCTTTTCCGAGCAGATGAGACCGATCTGAACGTCTCCTTCCTGCAGGGCAAATACCTGGGGGCGCAGCATAGAAGTATCGGTAATGCCGATCAACTGGAAGTAATCTTTATATGGGTTGTTCCGCGCAATGATAAAAAACCAGGGCCCGTCCGGTGAAGAATGGATGTGTGCTGCCTGGATGTAACGATAAATATGCTGTTTTTCAGGCGTCAGTAGATCGAAATCGTATTCCGAAGTCGGCGCCAGGGCTTCAATGATATACTCCATCGGATATTTGAATGTTCGATTGAGGAGATCGAGCAGCAGCACAGAGACTTCGGTATCCGTTAAAAACTGAGGGAAAATGTTGTGCTGCTTCAAATATTCACTCACCGCATGATAGTTGGCAAAGTCGCCGTTGTGGACCAGCGCTTCATCCAAACCGCTGAACGGATGCGCGCCGCCGGGATGCCAAACCCTTCCCTTGGTGGGATAGCGCTGGTGGGCGATCCATCCGTGTGCTTTGAAATCTTCCAGGCAATAGTATTCTGCAACCTGTTCGGCATATCCCACGATTTTCAAAATCATCATATTGCGGCCATGGGACAAAACAAAAGCCTGTTTTTCACCCAAAGACGCGTAAAATTTCTGGTTTAATCGAAAGGAATTCTGGTAGATAAATTCATCTTCAGCCCGCCGGGGATCCATATCCTGAAGAGAATTTTCAATAATGAAACGATCCAGAACATCCGGTTTTACGCGCACAAATTAACGCCGGA
>JARRRC010000089.1:0-12729 GCA_037381105.1 Desulfobacterales bacterium | reverse complement strand
TTTTTGGTCTCTGATTTCTTTATGCCACTCATCTCTTTCTTGATATTGCGCAGCTCCTTGACGGTTTTTCCAAGGCCTTCCCCAATACCGGGAAGCCGCTTTGCTCCGAAGATGAGCAGCATTATGATTCCAATGACAATTATTTCCGGAACACCAAGTCCAAACATTACAAACCCCCGTTCTTTCCATCATAAGCAGTTGAGACGTTTGGAAAACGCTCAATTTCTTTTCAATTCAAAATCAAGATCAAAAAACCATATATCTCCAATCTGTTTAAATAAGCAGTTTAACATAGAACCGTCATTATCGTCAATATCACCTTGCGTCAAGCCCCTTCGAATTCCACCCTAACGTCCGGGAGATTCCCCGCCGTAAGTTGTCCAAAATTTATTGAAACGATCAAGATCGTTCATCCGGATCAAAAGGAAAAATAATATCATCACCGACGTCTTTTATTTTAGACAAACAATCTTTAAGCGCATCAGTATCGGTTTTGCCCGTACCAAAATATTCTTTG
Source organism: Desulfobacterales bacterium (assembly GCA_037381105.1). GTDB lineage: Bacteria > Desulfobacterota > Desulfobacteria > Desulfobacterales > UBA11574 > UBA11574. The sequence goes on along the minus strand of JARRRC010000089.1, from coordinate 12,212 downwards.
AATTCTTTCCACGTCACAAGTCGAGCAATAAATTTTTCGTTTTCGTTTTTGGGTATCGGAAAAAGAATTTCTTTAACCTGTATTTTTATCGATCGAGTGGGATGACGCATCAATTCGAAGGACGTTTCTTTTGTTAAGATCTCGCCATCATTTACAAAATCATTATACATGATCAGTCTCCTCAGAACGGGTCTATTTACAAGTCAACAGGCTGCTGCCCAAACGAAAATCTTTTTGAGCGCTCATTGAAACGTTTTGTGTTTATAAATCTTGGCAAAGTGAAAGAAAAGCGATTCCATCAGGTTGAGTTTGTAGGACGAGTTTTGGGATCGCCTGGAACGAGCCTTAGGTTTATCAAAAAATGTTTCAGAGCCAGCGAAAAATGATTTTCCTTGGGCAGCAGGCCGCCAAGATTTGACACCACGGCGTCTTAATTTCAACGTTATTTATCCGGCCGGACATAGGTAAACGAATGATGTGCCAGCAGCGTGCCGGCACCATTTACGCACTCGGCCACTCCGAAAATCAAACGCCGACCCAATTTCAGCGTTCTGGCCGTGCAGTAAAAACCCTCTCTCCTGGCCCCATTCAAAAAAGATGTTTTCATCTCGGCGGTTACGGCCATCTCTACTCGCCCCAGCTTGGTCATTATGGCAAACCACATTGCCATATCCCCTGCCGCCATAAAGACCGGGCCACAAACCAGCCCGCCGGGGCGCACATATTTTTCTTGAAATGGAACATAGATGGTACATTCGCCATCGCCGCAGTCATGGATGCTAAAGCGGTAATCCGCAACAAAGGTCGAATCCGCCAAAACTTGCTCTAACTCTTTTTTGGTTAACCCGGGTTGGTGTGCCATAATGATAAATCCTCGCTCATCTATCTTTTTTCTTCCTGCTGCGTCATGGAATCTTCAGACGGGGCGGGAACACGGATAAAGTATGCCAGGACAAGGGAAATCGCCACGCCGGCAACGCCTGTTATTGAAACGGCAGAGTATCCCAGAAAAAGCACCAGCGGTCCGCCGAGAAATGTACCCAGGACCGTTCCGACGGCTGCCGAAGCATTGAATAGCCCCATTGCCTCTCCCTGGCTGACGGGCGTTATATCCGCGGTTATGGTGGTTCCGGTCACACTCAGGATGGGCCATGCCAGGATAATCATAATAAAAGCTACCGAGGCAACGATTGCCCTGGCCGGAAAATGGATGAAAATCAGTGCCAGAAGCATGCAAAAGCCGATCAGACGCAGCAACAGGCCCCATCGATAGACCTTTGCAACGCCGAAGCGGGTCGCAAGCCTCGTGCTGACGGTATACAAAACGATTCCCACCCCTCCTGCAACAGCATAAACAAGTGAGGTGACCCCCGGCGCCACATCATAGGCGGATTTCATGGCAAGTGGGAAATACGCAAAAAATGCTGCTACTCCTAAGGCCATGATGAACCATGACAGGATAAAATAGCCGAATGCGGTGAAGATAAGTTTCCCGATATTGCGGATGGCCGCCAGATTCAAGTGATGGGAATGCCGGAATATGCCCCCACCTAAAAATTCGACTCGCCTGAATTTTGCCAATTTATGATAATCAAGATGATGAAGGTGATGTTTTCTGATCCCGCCGGGTGTTTGGGAGGGCAGTCCGAGAAGACCGATGATAATTGCTGGAACCAGCAGGGCCGCGCCTGTCCATAACCCGGCGGAGAATGCCTCCCGGCCGGAGAACACAGCCGCCAGAAGAAGGCCGATTGTCTGGCCGAACCCATTAAAACTCTGCAGCCAACCGATCCGTGAAGCCCATTCACTCTGCGGATTAAATTCTACTACAAATAGGCTCGCTACCGTAGCGATAGCCGCCGTTCCAGCGCCGATCACAAAAGCCAAGCCGAGCCATTCAGAAAGGGATTTGCCGAATGGCATTGCAACTAGGCCAATCAAAAGAATGATAAAACCACCTATAAAAATAGACCGGTGAATATGTTTTTTATCGGCCAGATCCCCCCAAAAAGGAGACGTCAAAATGCCGAGATTGTAAACGCCCATCACCCATCCGACGTCGGCCAGGCGGTGAGACAGCATGCGAATCATAAGTGGAAGCAATACCGGAACGAGCGCTGCTGTGACAGCTCCCAGGATGGCATAGCTTCCATACCATACGGCAACCGATTTATGTATCGTCGTGATGAGTTTATTACTCATGTTTCATATCCTAAGATAGCTAAAAAGTGTCTGATACCGCAGGCCAAAAGAAATATATTGTGGTTTTTGCACCGTCATTTCCACAACGTTTGCTCGGCAATGGATTTAAATAAGTTAAACATCCCAATGGCCCCGGTCAAGATTCGCCTGTCGGTATGCGCATATCTTGGCGAGTTTATCAGAGATCAGCGGGGTTTCTTTATCGAAACTTGACACTCGAGCTCAAAACTCTTATTATTTTTCTCATAGAAAATGACCTTTGATCAATATAGATCGATGGATAGGTTGCGATAATGAAAAGATTTCACATCACAGTTCTCCTTTGCACGGCGTTCATCACTGCCTGTGCCACCAGCATTACGGGGAGGCGCCAGCTTATGATCGTTTCTGAAGACTCGGCCATTGCCGCGTCTAAAACAGCGTACGTCGAAATGCTGCGGCCATATGCCGAAAAAGGCGAGATCGATAACGATCCGGTCTTAAAGAATCGCGTCTATAAAATCACCGGGCGTTTAATTGCCCAGGCCATTAAAATTCGTCCGGAAACAAAAAACTGGGATTGGAGCATCAAGATTATCGATGATCCCGAAACCGTCAATGCATGGGCTATGGCGGGCGGGAAAATGGCGCTTTATACGGGTCTGGTGGAAAAAATCAAACCCACCGATGACGAGCTCGCCCAGGTGTTAGGCCACGAGATCAGCCATGCTTTGGCCAAGCATTCGGCTGAAAAGATGTCCGTAGCCATGGCCAGTCAGGTCGGTGTGATGGCGGTGGGCCTTGCAACCAAGAGCAATGGATTGGCACTGACAGGTGCGTCGCTGGCCGCCGCGTTGGCAGTCCAAATGCCAAACAGCCGGGCAGCAGAGTCTGAGGCGGATCGTATCGGCATCGAGTTGGCGGCCAAAGCAGGTTACAATCCTCATGCCGCTATCACTTTATGGCAAAAGATGGCAAAGGTCGGCGGTAACCGCCCTCCCGAATTTCTCAGCACCCACCCTGCACCGGAAAACCGCGAAAAAACCCTCGCCGCCCTCATACCTCAAATGATGCCCTACTACGAGCAGAAGGCAGAGCGTCCAACTTACAAATTTAACTGATCCAGGCTTTTTGCCCCATCCAACCCACCCATCATCCAAACATGGATGACCCTGCTATTCCCCGGCACATCATCTCCTGACCACAAGAACAGGAATTTTTGTTTCTTTGTGGATGATGCTGTATGTAATGCTGCCGAATAACGCGGCAGCTAACGCACTTCTCCCATGAGACCCCATAACAATGAGATCTGAATTGGATCTCTCAGCTTGTTTTGTAATCTCTTCAGAAGGGTGTCCCGAGGTTACCAAGATCTCTGATCGTATGCCTTTTTCATCACACATTCTTTTTATTTCTCTTGCATATGCTCCTGCAGCTTCTCTCAGATAATCCTCGACCGGCTCTAAAATATGCCGAGCGTTTTCTTGGGCAGGAATAGTCCGTGCGATCAGTGAACGATTATCAGCAATGCTCAGAACAATGATGGAGCACTTTAATTGTGCTGCAAGGTCAATGGCATACCTGGCTGCCTTTTGAGCCGTCTCCGATCCATCTGTAGGTACCAGAATCCTTGAAATCATAGGTTCTCCTTTAACATTTATGGGTTGATTCAATAAAATCCGATGTAAATGGATACTATCGATTTATCAAAAAATGTTTCAGAGCCGGCGAAAAATGATTTGGACGAAAGCCCATCGAGGTCTGACACCATTCAAAGGCGGCGCCAGGCGTCGGGAGGTCTAACACGCTGAACTTCACGGTCACACCATGACCATCACCTTGATCGCCTTGCGTGTATCCATCGCCCGGTAGCCTTCGGGTACGCCGGCGAGGTCGACGGTGAGGTCCAGGACCGGGGAAGGATCGAGCCTGCCGGCCATCACATCGGCAAGAAGCTCGGGGATATAGGCGCGCACCGGTGCCACGCCGCCCTGCAAGGCGATGTTATGGTAAAACATTCTTTTAAAGTCCATTTCCGCGCTGTGGTGGGGTACCCCAACGAAACCCACCCTGCCGCCGGGGCGGCAGATACCAATCGCACTGTTCATAGAATCGCTCGTTCCCACGCATTCGAGCACGGCTTCGGCCCCGCCTTTGGTCATTTCTATCACCCGGCCGATGGCTTCATCACCGCTGCTCATGACGAGGTCGGTTGCGCCGAATCTTTGGGCCAGTTCCATGCGTCCGGCCCGGTGGCCCAGGACAATGATACGCTCGGCACCGAGCCTGCGGGCCGCAAGGACGCCGCACAATCCCACCGCGCCGTCTCCAACCACGGCAACCGTCGCGCCTTTGCCGACGCCTGCGCAGACAGCCGCATGGTGCCCGGTCCCCATCACGTCGGTGAGGGGCAATACGGTCTTCAGCATCGCAGCATCATTTTCGATGCTCCGGGGCAAAACCACCAGATTGGCGTCGGCATAAGGGGCGCGAACCATTTCACCCTGGCCCCCGTCGTTTTTCATTCCCCAGAAACCTGCGTGAGTACATGAGGTCTGAAGGCCTTTCCGGCAGAATTCACAGTCTCCGTCGGAAAAAGCAAAAGGGGCGATCACACGATCTCCCTTCTTGATGAAGCGGACAGCGGTACCGACCTCCTCGACAATACCCATCCATTCATGTCCTGTTCGCCAGCCCGGCTCAAAGGGCGTAAGCCCCCTGTAAAACCACAAGTCGGACCCGCAGATGTGCTTTAAAAATGGTTGCTTTCATTTTCGACTCCTCGATTTTGATTTCTTTTAAGTTTGTTCGTCCTTTGCTATTGGTTTTTTCATTGGCACCTATTCCGGAGAAAATGTCGAGCAGGATTTGTAATCCTTGGTAATTATGGTGCCTTTTAAAAATAAGTATGAACTTAACATTGTTCAATTGTATCGTTTAACGGCCGGTCATTTTCGCCAGTTTTTCGGGGTACCGGGCCCCTTGCACCTTGATCTTTGAGGCGGCGCTATCGATGTCATGAAGATCGTCGGGCGTCAGTTCGATAGCAGCTGCTCCGAGGTTCTCGTCCAGGCGATTCAGCTTCGTCGTACCCGGTATTGGAACAATCCACGGCTTCCGGGCCAGTAGCCAGGCGAGCGCGATCTGAGCAGGTGTCGCCTGCTTTGGTTCTGCGATCTTGCGAAGCAGATCAACCAGGGCCAGATTCGCCTTCCGAGCCTCCGGAGTAAAGCGAGGAACAATGTTGCGGAAGTCTGAACTGTCGAATGTGGTGTTTTCGTCGATCTTCCCCGTGAGAAAGCCCTTTCCCAGAGGGCTGTAGGGAACGAAGCCGATGCCGAGTTCCTCGAGTGTCGGCAGCACTTGGGCTTCAGGGGCTCTCCACCACAGCGAGTATTCGCTCTGGACTGCGGTGACCGGCTGGACGGCGTGTGCGCGACGGATCGTTTGCACGCCGGGTTCAGAAAGGCCGAAGTGCTTTACCTTGCCTTCCTGAATCAGGTTCTTTACCGACCCGGCCACGTCTTCGATGGGCACGTCCGGGTCAACCCGGTGCTGGTAGAACAGATCAATGGCATCGACCTTGAGCCGCTTGAGCGAGGCCTCGGCCACCTCCTTGATATGTTCGGGGCGACTGTTCAGTGCCGGTGCACCCTCTGTTCCCCTGGGGTCGACCCCGGTATCGAACCCGAACTTGGTGGCGATGGCCACCTGCCCTTGGAAAGGCGAGAGGGCTTCGCCCACGAGTTCTTCGTTGGTGAACGGGCCGTAGACTTCGGCGGTGTCAAAGAAGGTGACGCCGCGTTCGACGGCCGACCGGATCAGTGAGATCATCTCCTTTTTGTCTCCGGCCGGACCGTATCCAAAGCTCATTCCCATGCAGCCGAGCCCGAGAGCCGAAACTTCCAGGCCGCTTTTTCCCAATTTGCGTTTTTGCATTTTCTGCCTCCTGTATTTTCGAACATTTAATATTTCTCATGGTTTTGTTTACGACCAGTTAAAATATAATATAATCACGATAGAACAAAGGCGGTAGACCAGTCCGGTTAATTTCTTGCCTGATCGTTCGAGACCTTCGATAAATGGGTTGCACACCGAAACGGCGTCTGGTAGAGAGAAAATATAAATTCCGAGCAGTGACGGCCATGAGCCCGCTGAAGTAGCAAAAAACGCTGCGTTTGAACGAAGCAATGATGAATGATAAAAAATAAAAAGGTAAATTGATAAATCTAATTTACAATTCAACAGGCTGTTGCCCAAACGAAAATCTTTTTGATCCCTCAAAGAGATTTTCGTCTGGGTGACAACCCAAAAAGCTTTGAACCATACTTATGAACACCTATATACATTTGCGACATCCAGGGACCTGGAAGCTCTTCCGGCTGGATGATCGGCTTCTGCTCATTATTTTCGGCGCGGTTGTAGGGGTATGCAGTGGCCTGGCCTCGGTTGCCCTCAACCGCTCTCTGGCAGCGATGCTCGAATGGCTTCACCCCTTCCGGCATATTTGGTGGGGGTTTTTGCTCCCGGGACTGGGGGCGGCCTTGTCCTCAATTTTTCTTAGCAAAATCATGAAAGAAGGGGCAGGGCACGGGGTCCCAGAAGTGATTTACAGTGTATCCCGCTACCGGGGACTGCTGCGCTTTCGCACCAGCTTTTCCAGATTGATTTCCAGTTGCCTTACCATCGGCAGCGGGGGCTCCGCAGGCCCTGAAGCCCCTGTGGTTATTAGCGGGGCGGCCATCGGCTCCAATATCGCCAAAATTTTCTCCCTGAACGACCGTCAAAGGGTGGCTTTGGTGGGCTGTGGCGCTGCCGGGGCCATATCTGCCATATTCAACGCTCCCATCGCCGGCATGGTCTTTAGCATGGAGGTCATTCTCAATGAATGGTCGGCGGTAAATATTATTCCCGTGGGAATTGCTTCTGTAGCCGGCACCCAAATAAGCCGTATTCTGCAGGGCAATCAGATCCCTTTTTCGCATCACCAGTTTAATATTGGTTCTCTCGATATCATGGCCTGCTTGGGGCTGGCCGTAGTGACCGCCATTGCCTCCATACTTTTCAGCCGTATGATCAATTTCGTTCATGAGCGGGCGGACAAGGTTTCTCTGCCGTCATGGGTGCGCGCCGCCGCTGGAGGCTGTGTGGTCGGTTTTATCGGGTTTTTCCTCCCTGTTGTGCTTGGGGAGGGTTACCCCTCAGTTCGAGCTGCAATTGAAGGGGCATACTCCCCGGGTCTTTTTATTGGCGGGCTGGCGACCCTTGGCAAGATTGTTGCGACTGCCCTCACCCTCGGGTCGGGTGGCTCCGGCGGCATCTTTGCCCCCTGTCTGGTGGTGGGAAGTTTTGCCGGGCTGACTTATCACCGGGCTCTGGCTTTCCTGTGGCCCCACGTGGCATGGACGAGTGAGGGTTGCTTTGCCCTGGTAGGTATGGCAGGCCTCATGAGCGGTGTGCTCCAGGCGCCGCTCACAGGTATCTTCCTCATCGTGGAAATTACCGGGGGGTATGAAGTCATATTACCCCTTATCATCGTGGCAGCCATTTCGACCACCATCTGTCACTATGTGGAGCCGGCCTCCTTCTACCTGAAAGACCTGGTTGAAAAGGGAACGCTGTGCAGACCCCGCACGGATGCTGGTATTCTGGCGAACTTGAGTCTTAAGGACCTGATTGACAAGGACTGCATAAAAGTGACAAAAGACATGCTGCTCCGCGATTTTCTCAAGGCCATAAGAAAATCTCCAAACAGCTGTTGCGCGGTTGAAGATGAGGAAACCAACGATTTCGTGGGAATCGTCTCATTGGATGATATCCGGCCATATCTGCACAAGTCAGAGATGTATGATACGGTGACCATAGGACAAATAATGGATATCGGGCCTGTGGTCGCAAGCCATGAGGATGAGCTATCAGAGATCCTCCACAGAATGGAGGCACAGCATATGAACCATATCCCGGTTGTGGCAAACGGCAGGTTCATCGGTATGCTTTCAAAGACAACCCTTTTGGAACACTATCGCGAAGAGCTTATCGATCAGACGCAATACCTGAAAATATGAATTCAATTGGATGTCTCCAATATTTTCACATACCCGTCGAGTGTATCTCATGCTGCATATCACCTGTCATTTATCCGACAATTTTCCATCGATATGGAAAATTGTCTTGACAATATTTCGCAAGTCCGGATCCCCATATTGGGAAGCCTCTATCTGATTTTTATGCTTCGCCCCGGATAATATTTAATTCAGATTTAACAGGGCAGGCAGATCCCCCCGATAACGGGATCTTCGTTTCGCTCCGAAACGCGAGCGAGGGCGAAACCCTGCTAATATAGCGGGAGAAACTTCCATAATGGGGTTCTATAATTCTGAGTAGTGAAAAAGGGTGGGGCGATTGATCCTTTTGTATGCCATTGGAGTGGAGTTGCTTATTATGCTGGGATTCGGCGGAATCTCTTGCGCATCGGTTCAGACTCAAAATGCCAGGGATATTGAGATTCTGGTTATCTATGACAACTATTCCAGCAGATCGGACCTTGAGACAGGATGGGGATTTTCTTGTCTTATCAAGGGGGTGGGAAAGACCGTTCTATTTGATACGGGCGGATCGGGTGCCAAACTCATGCACAATATGGGAAAAATAGGCGTTTCTCCGAAAGCGGTCGATGCGGTAATTCTCTCTCACATTCACGGGGATCATACCGGCGGGCTGGAGGCTGTTCTGGAAGGGAACAGGGATGTGGCCGTTTATCTCCCGGACTCCTTTCCGGATCGTTTCAAAAAGGCGGTCAAATCCTTTGGTGCGGATGTGGTTTCGGTACGGGGTCCTTTGCAAATATGCCGGGATGTGTTTTCCACCGGCGAAATGGGAGCCTTTCCCATAGAACAGTCTCTGGTATTGAGGAGCGCATCAGGGTTGATTGTCCTAACGGGCTGTGCCCACCCCGGCATTGTAAGGATTATCGAAAAGGCGAAAGACTTGTTCAAAGAAAAGGTGCTCCTGGTCATGGGCGGATTTCATCTCATGGATATGAGTATGGACGATATGGAGCAGATCTTTAAGCGGTTTCAAGAATTGGGCGTGCGGTATGTCGGGCCGTGTCACTGCACGGGAGAAACACAAATCAAGGCCTTTGAAAAAGCCTATGGAAAGCAATTTCTAAAGGTGGGCGTGGGAAAGGTGGTTCGCGTTAAAGACTTGAAGTAAAAAAGATATGAACTGGGCAGCCTTGGATGATGGGGTCAGCAATTTCAAGTAGCAGGAGCTATGAAGATGCTTGATGATTTAATTTCGGTTCTTGACTTTAATGCCCCTGTGGAAGATATTCGACAGGGTATCTTTCATACCGGGGTTCTCACAAGGTACTGCGGCCTTGCTGCAACGCTTCCGAAAGACGCTCTCGAGCAGGAAGGCCCGCTGGTCAAGGAACCCGGGTTCCTGCTGGATAAGACACCGAGAGACCTTGTCCAAATGGCTTACTCGGAAAGCATTCTTGAAGCCGCTATTGGAATGGCTGCCATCAACTCCCTCCTTGAGGTGGATCTTGATTCGTGCACTGAGCTTAACGCGGCTGAACTGATCCTACAGAAGGGGGAAGGCAAAAAGGTTGCTATAGTCGGTCATTTCCCCTTCCTCCCCAGGGTTCGCGAAAAGGCAAAGGCCCTCTGGGTCATTGAGAAGAACCCCCGACAAGGGGATTTCAGCGAGAAGCAAGCAGGTCGTCTGATTCCCCAGGCGGACGTTGTGGCGATTACCGGGACTTCCCTGACCAACCATACCCTCGAACATTTGCTAAGGTTGTGTAACACCAAGTCCTATATTGTCATGCTGGGTGACACCGTGCCCCTTTGCCCCGTTCTCTTTGACTATGGCGTGCAAGCCCTTTCAGGGACAAAGGTGATCGATGCAGACGCCGCCTTGCGATGCGTCAGCCAGGGCGCCAATTTTAGGCAGATCAAGGGGATAAAAAAGCTTACGATGACAAAACCTTAAGACGGCAGGTCATTTTCGACGTGATCCATATTTTTTACTGCAATTTCTTGAGGACTTTTACACAAACAAAGATATCATCGACATTGCCATGATCCAAAATAGGCACTTGAATTAAAACATCGATACATGATGGTTGGGGCGTGCACGTTCAGAACGAACATCCCGACTTGTATGGAGGTAATTTTATGACACGATTGTTCGAAGAAACGTCGATCAAAAGCATGAAGATGCGCAACAGAGTCGTCAGGTCCGCCACCTGGGAGGGGATGTGCGAACCAGACGGAAGGCCGACGCAGAAATTAATCAACTGCTATGAAAATTTGGCTCGCGGCAAGGTCGGCCTTATTATTTCGGGATATACCTTTGTAAGGCCGGATGGAAAAGGCATGCCGGGCAAAATGGGCATCCACACCGACAACTTTGAGAATGACTTTAAAAAAATGACCCATGCTGTCCACGCGGCCGGCGGATCCATTGCCATCCAGCTGGTTCATGCCGGCGGCCAGACAACCGCTAAAAACGCGGGCCGGCAGCCCCTGGCTCCGTCTGCTGTTAAGGTTGACCAGTTTCCGGAGATTCCTGCCGAACTCTCCATCGATGACATCCGTGATATTATCGCAGCCTTTGGAGTAGGGGCCCGCCGGGCAAGAGCCTGGGGTTTCGATGCCGTGCAATTGCACGGTGCCCACGGTTTTTTGATCAATCAGTTTCTTTCACCGCTCACCAACCGCCGAACCGACGATTACGGCGGCAGTATGGAAAATCGCTGCCGCTTTCTGCTCGAAGTGTATAAAGAGGTGCGTCAGACCGTCGGCGAAGATTATCCGGTGCTGATCAAACTCAATGCTTCCGATAACCTGGACGGCGGCCTTGAAATCGATGATGCGATGAATGCCGCCAGGTCACTTTCAAGGGCCAATATCGATGCCATAGAGGTTTCCACCGGCACTCCTGCTTCGGGCAGCAAAACCGCAGCACGAGAGAAAATCAACACTCCTGAAAAGGAGGCCTACAACTTAAGATCGGCCCTTGAAATCAAAAAGCAAGTCAATTGTCCGGTAATGGTCGTGGGAGGGTTTAGGTCTTTCGAGGTGATCGAAAAAACACTTATGGAAAATGATGTCAGCTACATTGCCGTGTCCAGGCCGCTTATCAGAGAGCCCGGCCTGGTCAATCGATGGCTTCAGGGCGATCGCAAACCCGCCAGGTGCATCTCATGCAACGGCTGTTTTAAGCCGGGCCGCGAAGAAGGCGGGATTTATTGTGTGGTTGAGAAAAAAGAGCAGGAAAGGGCGGCCGAAAAATAGATGAAAAGCACCGGCTGAATATAAAGCATCCTATCATAATAACGTCTCGTAAACAGCCTAATCCGTTGTCAATCAATAATCCAAATACTGGCGTTTAATGCCATATCTATATGCGGTTTTACGCAGTCAAATTCGTTATTCACCGTTTTTTGTTTGCATTTTTCGTGTAATTGGGAAATAATGTTCGTTACGGGTGCCGATGATGCAAGAGACAAAGAATATTCGGAAAATCAAGATATTGCTTGCCGACGACCATGCAGTGGTGCGCGAGGGTCTCCGCCGGGTCATGGAGCAGGAAGCGGATTTTGAAGTGGTGGCCGAAGCCGAGGACGGCGAACAGGCGGTGAAGCTGACTGCAGAGTGCTCGCCTGACGTAGCAGTAATTGATATTGTCATGCCGAAATTAAACGGCATCGAGGCTACGAAGCGAATCAAAGCGTCCTGCCCCGGCGTAGCCGTGCTGGTACTCTCTGCCTATGATGATGACCAATTCGTCTTTAGCCTGCTTGAAGCAGGAGCTGCGGGGTATTTATTAAAGAGTGCTCATGGCCGGAAGCTGGTTGCTGCCATCCGAGCAGTAAATGAGGGAGAAGCGGTTCTTCACCCCTCGATTATGTGTAAATTCCTTCGCCGTCCTACACATATGCCTGACAAAACGGCACCTGTGGTCGCCAATCTCAGCGAACGTGAGATAGAAGTGTTGAAGTTGGCAACGAGAGGCTT
>JARRRC010000088.1:0-15479 GCA_037381105.1 Desulfobacterales bacterium | reverse complement strand
CAAAAACAACAACGTGTGCAAGTAGCAAGGTTTACAAACTACAATGAAAACATATTCCTCAAAATTCAGAAATCTCACGCATTCTCGTACTTGAAAGATAAGGTGACCCGCGCGCGATAGGATGCAACCTTGCCGTCTTTAATTGTCAAATCGAATTTGGTTATTTCCGCCACCCTCAAATCTCTTAAGGTTTTGCCGGCGGTGAGCACCGCATTTTCCGCGGCTTTTTCCCATGAAACATCACTCGTACCCACCAACTCAATAACTTTGTAAACGCTGCCGCTCATATTCTCCTCCTCTCGCGATATTTATCTTTATTGTCATGAACCGGCATGGAAAAACTGCGGTCTGGCCAATGAGTTTGAGACCTGAATCTTGCATAAAAATTAAAGAATGGTTCCCCACCGTTGAAGAACCACTCTGCAAAACCGGGTAAAAAGTGTAGCCTCCCACCCTTTTTCGATAAAATTTTTTAGTAATTTTACATTATCAAAGTCTGAAAAAGTATGTCCATAAGATAAAGGGTTCATTTTCATAGGGGAATGCCCCATCAAATAGGGATTTTTCCTGTTAATAGACAATAAAGGCATCGGATACAGGAGCGGAATATAAATAATTTACTCCAATTTCGAATCCTTAATTTTTTCAACACCGGTAAAACGCGTCCGCTATAATTTTTCAAGCGCCATTGCCATACCCTGGCCGCCGCCGATGCAAAGCGTCGCAAGCCCAAGGGCATGATGGTTTCTGATCATCTCATTCATCAGGGTCAAAATGATACGGGCGCCGGTGCATCCGATGGGGTGCCCGATGGAAATCCCGCTCCCCAATGGATTGGTTTTTTCAATATCAAGACCAAGTTCCCTCCTGCAGGCAATGGCCTGGGCGGCAAAGGCTTCGTTCAGCTCAACAACACCAAAATCATTGATGGCCAGCTTTTCTTTTTGAAGGAGTTTTCGCACCGCCGGTATGGGACCAAGACCCATGTAAGCGGGATCGACGCCGGCCGATGCACAGTCTCTAATCCGAACCCGGGGATTTAAACCAAGATCCTTGGCCCTTTTATCCGACATCAGCAGCAGGGCTGCCGCAGCATCATTGATACCCGAAGCATTTCCCGCAGTGACGGTGCCGTCCTTTTTAAATGCCGGCCGCAGTTTGGCCATTTTTTCCATGTTTGTTTCCATAGGCCGTTCATCCGTATCGAATATTTTGGGATCTCCTTTTCGTTGGGGGACGACCACCGGTACGATTTCCGCTTTGAATCGTCCTTCGGCATTGGCGGTTCTGGCCCGCTGGTGGCTGATAACACCGAGTTCGTCCTGCTCCTGTCTGGAGATTTTATAGAGCGCTGCAATGTTTTCAGCGGTCAACCCCATATGATACCCGTAAAAAATTTCAAAAAGCCCGTCAAAGACCAAAAGATCGACCATATCCGCATTGTTCATGCGGGCGCCCCATCGTGCGCTTGGCACGGCGTATGGGATGAGACTCATGTTTTCCATCCCGCCGGCTAAAACGATCTCTGCTTCGCCGGACCGAATCGACTGCACAGCCAGAGCCACCGCTTTCATTCCTGAAGCGCAAACTTTATTAACGGTAAAAGCAGGGGTCTCTTTGGGAATGCCGGCTTTGATTAAGGCCTGCCTGGCCACGTTTTGCCCCTGTCCGGCATCCACTACGTTCCCCATGATGACCTCATCAACCTGTACCGGCGCAAGCGACGCATCATAATCATGATACCCTTTTTCCAGATCGATCACGCCGCGGTCTCTTAATAAATCAGGTTCAAACCGCGTCACCTCTTCCGTTGCTACCGGTCTCAGACCGGTCTTTTTCAGTGTTTCTTTCAATACCAGCGCGCCAAGATCGACCACCGGCGTCGTATTCAAGGAACCGCCAAAAGCTCCCACCGGCGTTCTCGCACCCGATACGATAACGACATCTTTCATTTTTTCTCCTTATATATTTAGCGATTTATATTAAGATTGATGGTAAAATGATATTGGATCTTCTCCAATTTTGCTATAGAAGAGGGACCGACGATTCAAGGGGTCAAGTGTTTCTTTTTTAAAGACTTTATCAGCGACTTTAGCATTTTTTTCCGCCATTTCTGTGGAGGATCACTCGAGCCCTTGAATCCTTGAACCCTTGTACCCTTTGCAATAATTTCCGCTTAATTGGAGACAGCCTGTTTATTTTACTCTAATGAACGATTATTAATCGGGAGGTTATACTAACATTTTAATTATGTGTGTATGTAGTTGTCAATATGTAACAATCTTGATAAGCTTTTATCTTAAAGTTCAATTAAATACTCGATAATTTTGAACAAAGCATAGAGAGTATCCATGTCGAGCATAAAAGAATTAACAACACTCATGCGGGAACTGGAAGATCAATTGACGGTCTGCATGCGGTGCGGCATGTGCCAGGCGGTTTGCCCGCTTTTTGCGGAAACCGGCCGGGAAGCTGATGTAGCCCGGGGCAAACTGGCACTCCTTGACGGACTTTTGCAAAAAATGTTCAAAGATCCAAAAGGGGTTTACGAACGCCTGAATCGATGCCTTTTGTGCGGATCATGCGCAGCCAATTGTCCCAGTGGCGTGAGCGTTCTGGAAATCTTTATCAAAGCCCGGGCCATTCTCACCGGATTTATGGGTCTTTCACCGTCCAAAAAACTGGTGCTAAGGGGAATGTTGTCTCGTCCTGAAATGTTTGATCGGCTGGCAGAATGGGGTTCGAGGTTCCAGAAGATATTCACGAAACCCGTAAATGACGTCATCGGCACATCCTGTGCCCGGTTTGTTTCACCGCTCATCGGGAAACGGCATTTCGTTCCGTTGGCCAAAATGCCGTTTCACCGACGGATGCCGTCTTTGAATACCCCAAAAGGCCGCTCGGGCATTAAAGTGGCGGTTTACGTCGGATGTCTAATCGATAAATTTTTCCCCAAGGTGGCGCAAGATGTTATCGATGTATTAACCCGCCGGGGTGTCGGCATTTTTATGCCCCAGGGACAAAGCTGCTGCGGAATTCCCGCCGTTTCCTCAGGAGATCTGGTAACCTTTCACCAGCTCGTTCGTCATAATGCGGAACTGTTCGATACTGATAAATTTGATTACCTCATTACCGCATGCGCCACCTGCACCTTCACGATAAAAAAGATATGGCCGATGATGGCCGTTAAGGATTCCGCTTATATTCAAACAAAAGTGGCGGCGATTTCTCAAAAAACCATGGACATCCATCAGTTTCTGGCCTTAAAAGTCGGGATCAAACATGCGGATACCAATGCCCCTGTCGAACCTGTTGATGTCACCTACCATGATCCCTGCCATCTTAAAAAATCCCTGGGCGTTTATGCGGAGCCTCGGTCTCTTATCAAAGTTCATCCAGGCTACCGATTGAAAGAAATGGCGGAATCCGACCGATGCTGCGGGCTGGGGGGGAGCTTTAATCTTAAATATTATGAGCTGTCATCCAATATCGGCAGAATCAAGATCGATCATATTAAAGCTTCCGGATGTCAGATTGTATCCACCGGATGCCCGGCCTGCATGTTACAGCTTTCCGATATGCTGTCCAGATCCAATGAAAATATTCAGGTTCGGCATTCCATCGAAATCTATGCTGAACTTGTGAGAAATTATCATTAAAACGCTGTAACTTTTTTCATCACGTGTCGCGGTAACGAATTATGGAAGCTGTATTTCAAAATTAGGATTTTCGGTCGAGTTCTCCCGCCGAATACAGACGGGACAAGAACGCGAGGCCGAGGGTCAACCCACAGGCATACTCAAGTATGTCGAGGATTTGAGACGAGGGCTCAACGCCGATATCGGACGAAAAGACTTTTTTGAGATGATTTCTATTTTATTGACAACACTGATGGGTTTCAGGTAAGAGGTTATTTATGCCGGAGTGGTGAAACTGGTAGACGCACGGGACTCAAAATCCCGCGGGGGCAACCCCGTGTCGGTTCGATTCCGACCTCCGGCACCAGGGAAACGAGGGGTTTGGAAGCATCGGGTCTTCTAAGCCCTTTTTTATTGGGGCTTTGAAATTTGGACAGGGTTTTATACCGGATGGATACCGGCAGCGAGTTCTCAAGCCGGCCGCATGCGGCCGGCGGTGGCCTCGTAGAATTGTGTAAATGTTTCCACATTTTTATGGGTTTTCAACCACAATTCAATCATTGCCAACAGCAATGAATGACCGAATTCGCTGTAATTGTTTATCTTCATCAAATGTCCAAATAGATGTTCGACATTGTTCCGAAAAATATCCCCTTGACATGATTCAATGTGGCATTATTCTCCTAAATAGGTTAGGTGAGTACGACTTCGTACTACCTATTTTTGCCTCCCCCTAAGGCCCCTGGTCTTCAGCGCCAGGGGCCTTTTAATTTTCGGCATGGCCTAAAATCAAAGATGCATAGCTTGAGCGATGAAACACAATTAACAGAATATGCAATCCAAAAAAATTCAAATAAAAGGGGTCGGAGAAGTTTTGCTTGAAAGAAGCAACCGGGCCAGACATATGAGTTTGTCCGTTCGACCCATAAGGGGTGTGCGAGTCGCTGTTCCGAAAGGCGGTTCATTTGCCGCCGCAGAGACGTTCGCCCGTTCGAAAATCCAATGGATAAATAAGCATCTGAAAAAAATGGCATCCATTGAAAAACAGGCCCAAGTTCATAAACAAGGCAAACCTGTTGATAGAGGTAAAGCCGAAAAACATCTGATCAATCGGCTTGATTCGCTTTGTCTGCGATATGGTTTTACTTATAACAAGGTCTTTGTGAAGAATCAAAAAACCCGATGGGGAAGTTGCTCTGCAAAAAACAATATCAATTTGAATATGAACCTAGTGCATCTGCCGGATGATCTCATCGATTATGTAATTCTTCATGAACTCGTCCATACAAAAATCAAAGACCACAGCAAAGGTTTTTGGGATGAGTTGGGCAAGTTCGTAAAGGAACCGAAAAGCCTCGATAAAAAGCTCCGTCAATACTCACCATCATTTCTCTGACCAACCCTGCGAGAATAACAGTTGATTTTTATTTGAACCCAACTTGAGCGATTGCCGAATTTTTTATGACCATGGTACGATTTGATATGCTCAATTCAATATGTGTCCATCCAGAAATTTAGAAAATATCCTCAATCAGGTCATTCAGGGTTTCCTGAAGCCGATCATCATCAGTCAACGGGAAGCATATGGCGCTTCGGCAGGCATCGTGAACGGGTATCCCTCTGCCGATGAGCTGGGCGGCAAAAATCAAGAGCCTTGTGCTGGCCCCTTCCGTCAGTCCATGCTCGCGTATGTTTCTTATTTTTCCGGCCAGCGATACCAGTTTTAAGGCTGTCTCCATGTCGATATTCCCTTCATGAGCAACAATTTCAGCCTCTTTTGAGGCTTCCGGGTAATTGAACTCAAGGGAAATAAACCGTTGGCGGGTACTTTGCTTGAGGTCTTTTAAAACAGATTGATATCCGGGATTATAGGATATCACCATCATAAAATCCGGGTGTGCGTGAATCATTTCACCCTTTTTGTCTATGGAAAGTGTTCTGCGGGTATCGGTTAAAGGATGGATCACGACAGTCGTATCTTTACGCGCTTCGACGATTTCATCCAGATAACAGATGGCGCCGATACGAACCGCCCGGGTTAAAGGACCGTCCACCCATAAGGTCTCATCTTTTTTCAAAAGGTACCGTCCCAGCAAATCGGAGGCAAACAAGTCTTCATGACATGCCACGGTGATCAGGGGACGTTTGAGCTGATACGACATGTATTCCACAAATCGGGTCTTTCCGCATCCGGTAGGTCCTTTCATCATGACCGGGAGCTTGGCATCAAAAGCAGCTTCAAACATTTTGATTTCATCACCCGTACTCAGATAATAAGGTTCTTTGGGGATAAACTGAATAATAGACTCAACCGAAATTTCAGATGACATCAACGCCGGCCCTCCAAAATATATTTAATTTATTATGAATAAAAAACTATCTCACTGATCACCATCTTTTTCAAAATGTTTTTACCCTTTTTATTTATTTTTCAATATACAAGGGTTTTATCTTTTTGTTTGCGATCAATTTGAGTGGCATTTTATCGATGCAAGTCCTTATCCGCATCAATGCCGTATTTTTTCATTCGTTTCCAGATCGTCACTCGACTGACCCCAAGAACCCTGGCGGCTTCGGACTGATTGCCGCCGGCTTGCCGAAGAACTTCTAGAAATTTTTCGCGTTCATCCGATACGTCCTGGTAACAAACGGCGGGTTTTGAAAATGCTCCTGTTGTCTTTGATATTTTCGGGGGCAAATGCTGTTTTCCAATTGCCCCTCCCGGACAGAGAACAAATGCGTATTCAATGGCGTTTCTAAGCTCCCTGACATTGCCCGGCCAGGGATAGGACAAAAGGATTTCCATGGCCTCGGGTGTGAGACCCAGAATCTTTTTCCCGCTCTGAATGGAATTGTGCTTAATAAAGCTCTGTACGATGGATGGAACATCTTCCATCCGTTCCGACAGGGTTGGGCAATGGAGCGGAAATACATTGATACGGAAAAAGAGGTCTTCCCGGAAAAGCCCTTTGGCAATCAGTTGCTCAAGGTTTTTGTTGGTTGCGGTAATGATCCGCACATCGACTGAAATGGGATTGTGGTCTCCAACCCGCTCAATCTCTTTTTCCTCCAGAACTCTCAGAAGTTTCACCTGAATCGAAAGAGGAATATCCCCGATTTCATCCAGAAAAATAGTCCCTTCATGGGCGGCCTCAAAACGCCCGATTCTCGTTCGATCGGCACCGGTATACGCTCCCTTGACATGACCGAACAGTTCGCTTTCCAGAAGATTCTCATTCAAAGCCGCACAGTTGACTTTCACAAAAGCCTTGTCATGACGAAGGCCGGCCTGATGTATTGCCCGGGCAACCATTTCCTTGCCCGTGCCGCTTTGACCCTGAATCATAACCGGAGCATCCGACTGGGCAACATTATCAATCAATTCGAACAGGTTTTGCATCACGATGGATTTACCCAGTATCCCGTAATAGCCATCGTCAAGATGGAATGTTTTTCTCAGAGATACAATTTCCTGCTGTTGTCGAACCATTTGAGAAATATCGGTAAGGGTTTCAACAGCGGCAATAATACTGCCGTCTTTATCTCGCAAAACAGATGCACTCTTGATAATATGGACTGTTCGGCGATCTTTGTGGGTAATCAGACATTTTTTATTCTTGCTTTTACCCACCGAAAAGAGCTTGCACCATACCTCTCCGGATCCCCCACCTTTGATTTTACATCCTGTACAGTTTAAAATTCGGCAAGATTTTCCGACCAGTTCTTCGGATGAATAACCCGTCAACCGCTCAGCCGCAGGATTTGCCGACATGATGTTGCCTTCCAGATCAATCACTAAAACACCGTCCTGCAATGTTTCTATTATCGTTTCCCAATGACTGCCGATATCCATGGCAATTCTCCTTAAAAGTGTAAACCTGTAAAGTTAACACCTGTTAACATAACCACAGGAATCGAATAATGCAAGGAAAAAACAATGAAAACCAATATCGTTTTAATCCAATAGGTTGTCGCATCATACAATCTTTGATTCCTCCTTTGGCATGATCGTTGCTCAGGCAATCAGCGCCGCCGGTACAAGGTGTCGGACATTCCGATCATGTCCCACCCTGAAAGACATTTGGACACGAGGTTATAATTTTTAAAAGGAGGAAAAATTGAAACAGATCAAAAAATTAATGGCAGGACACTACGTGGGGATTGTTGGATTGCTCTTTTTGTTGTCTTTATTTTCTGCACCCGTTGTTTTTGCGGCAGATGACATTCAGACATTAAAAGAGCAGTTAAAAAGCATGTCCCGGCAAATGGAAGAACTTCAGAAAAAGATTGAATCCCTGGAGACGACCGATACCAAAAAAGAGGAAAAAATCCAGGAAATCGATCAGCGGCTAAATAAAGCGGAGCTGCATACGGCAACGGACAAGATTTCTTTTGGCATCGATTTCAGAACCCGGGCCGACAGCATTCATTACAAAGACATTCAAGCGGCCCCATCTTCCCTCGTCAACGGATTTTTCGTTAATTATAACCAAGCCAACCCTTTTCTCGGCGGTTTTAACGGAGGCACACTCAGTCAGATTCAATCCCTTATGGGCAGCGTTATTTTCACCAATCGCCTCCGTCTGGAAATGAAAGCCAAAGTCAACGATCAGCTGGATTTTGCCGGTCGTCTGGCGGCGTACAAGGTATTCGGAGACAGCACCGGAGTCAAATTCAATCAGGGAACCTTAGGAGACGTCACCTTTGACGGCACCACATCGAGCCTTCCCCATGGAGACACCATTCGCCTTGAACGCGCATACTTTAACTATAAAAACTATATTGGATCCGTGCCGGTGAACCTGTCTCTGGGACGGCGTCCATCCACCGAAGGACCGCCTCTGGAATACCGAAATTACAGCCTTGAAGGCGGATCGCCTCTGGCAACGATTATCAACTGGCAGTTTGACGGCGCTTCTTTGAATTTCGGACTGGAGGATGTCACCGATATTCCCGGTTTTGCGTTAAAGTTTTGTTACGGCGTCGGCTTTGAAGGGGACTGGGGGAACAGCACATCGCTCAGTTCCACTTCCACCGTGGACGACGTTCATATGGCCGGCTTCATCGCCACCCTTTATGATAACGATGTCAGCAGCGCCGTGTTGAATTACGCCTATGCATGGGATGTTACCGACGGGTTCACCGGGCTGACGGTCATGCCGTTTATCGCCTATAAAGACGATCTCAATAATGACGGCGTCAATGAGTATTATTTTCAAAAAAATTACGGCGGGTATGTCAGTCGGGTCGAACCTTCCACCAACATCGGCGACTGGCAGGCTGCGTCATTGCTGATGAGAACAAACCTTACCGAACGGTTCGACACAGATATCGATCTCTTTTTATCCGGTTCCTGGAGCCATACGGATCCGTCACAGATCTCACAAAATCCATTTTATCAAATCATGGGCCAGGGGCTTTTAAGCTCCAACGGCAATCTCGAAAGCCATGATGGATACATGATCTATGCAGGCGCCATTTTCCCCATGCCCCTGGATGCCAGATTCGGTCTGGAATACAACTATGGGTCCGAATACTGGTTCAATTTTACCGGTGCCGAAGACACATTGGTCAGCAGCAAGCTGGCCGCACGCGGACAGGTCTATGAAGCCTATTATATACAGCCGATTTTCGGTCACAACTTTTTCGTACAACTTGGCGGCCAGTACTATGATTACGACTATACCGGCAGCGGGAACCCCCTGGGTGCGCCGGTCAAAATTGACGATCTCACCTCTCTTGATGCGCTGTTCCCGGTTGTCGACAAGGTCTGGAACGTCTATCTGTCAGCCACGTTAAGGTACTAACACAATCGGTTAATGTGTTGCCGGCTGTGCCCCATGAAAACAAAGTCTTTCATGAACTTTGCTCTCCTGCCCTCTCCCTGGAAAAAGAGGGCAGGTGGGGCAGATATTCAACGATTCGGAACATTTTCTGCAAACCAAAATAAATGATGAGCTTAACGATATGAACACTGACATAAAAAATCTTTACAGCACTGTTTTTGAACAGGAATGGCCGGCCTGGCTGGCGGGTATGTTGATCGCGATCATTGCATTGATGATCTTTCTCTGGGAAAGCCCTTGGACCATTGCAGCCGGCTACAATGATTGGGGAAACTGGTTTTGGCACTTGGCGAATGTATATGATAAACGCCCGTTGGTCCCGTGGCTCCATCCGGTTTCTCTGTCGAATACCGGTATTTTAATTGGAGCCTTTGCTTCAGCCCTAATGGCCCGGCAGTTTAAAATCCGCCGCGCGCCCAAGCTCGAATATGCCAAAGGTCTTGCGGGCGGAATATTCATGGGTATCGGTGCGTCAATGGCAAAAGGCTGTAACGTGGGCGGATTTTTCTCTGCCGTTGCCATGCTGTCTGCAGGCGGATTTGCCATGATGCTCGGGTTGGGCATCGGTGCATGGATCGGCTTGCGCTATCTTCTATGGGAAATGGAGCATCTTCCCAGCCAAGCCGTCTATTCAAAACCAAAAGAGGCATCAGCATCCAAGACCTTTGACTGGTTAAAAATCCAGCCCTATTTCGGGGGTCTGACGGCCATTGGTGTTGTCGCAGCCTTTTATATCTATGCTTCTATCGACAAAACTACGGCCGGCGGATGGCTCTTTTTCGGCTTTTTGATCGGACTGGTCATGCATCGCTCACGATTTTGTTTTGTGCGCGCCTTTCGAGATCCATTCATGACCGGTGAGGCAAAAATGGTAAAAGCCGTGGCACTGAGCCTTATCGTTTATTTTGCCGGTGTCTCCGTAATTAAAGGCGCTTATATTGTTGATCCGGGCATGGGGATTTATCATCCATTTGTTCTGGGCTGTCTGATCGGCGGATTCCTTTTCGGCATCGGGATGCTTCTGGCAGGCGGTTGTGCCAGCAGTACATTGTGGCGTGTGGGTGAAGGCCAGACCAAACTCATGGTGACGATGGTTTCCTTTGCGCTGACCAATTCCTTAACCGCCAAATTTTTAGAGGTCAGCGGGATCAACGGCAAGCTGGGACACGACATTTTCCTTCCGAATGTCCTGACCTGGCAAATCACCATACCGCTTCTATTGGCCTTCTTTCTGGCCTGGATTCTGGTCGCCGTTTGGAATGAAAAAACGGAGAAATTCGTTGTTTTTTAACAAGGGGAACTGGAAATATGAAAAAAGTTGCGGTTGTCATCAAAGATCCGGATCAACAGTATGAAGGGCTTCGAACCAGCCTTGGCTTGCTGCTCGAAGCCGCCGAAGTTCAGATGTTTGTTCTTCACCATGAAATCGCCGAAATGGACGAGGCATATAAAGACAATATGGAATTTTTGGATGAAATGGAAGGTGAAAGGTTTTCCAACAATTCAGCGAATGTTGAAAAATACGGCTTTCAATATATTACCCTGGCGGATGTCGGCGCTAAAATCAATGACGCTGATCTCGTCATACCCTTTTAACCCGAATTTTTCATGAAAATTTTCGAGTCGCCTTTTTATTAAAGGATAAAAAATGAAAGTGCTCAATATCTTGAGATCCGAGCCGGATGAAACCGTGGAAGCCCTTGGCGAAGCTGTTTCGAAAGAAAACCAGTCATCTGTAACCCTATTGTATGGCGATGATGTGGACTGGGAAGGACTTGTGGATGATATTTTTTTACATGATAAGGTCATTTGCTGGTGGTAAGTCGCAAAAGATCCGAATCTATCAGGAGTACAGTCTATGACCGATTCACTGGGCATTCTCGTAAATACCGACAAGTATCTTGATTACGTCGTCAATCTGAGCCGGGCCGCTCATTCAAAGGGAAAAGATATTCAAATATTCTTTACCGGAAAAGGCGTGCTTCTCACGCTGAAACCCGATTTCAAGAAACTGGTGGGTAAAGCCAGACTCGCCATATGCGATGTCAGTTTCAGATCTTATGGATTGCACGGACGTGAAGAAGAAGTTCCCGGTGTGGGATTCAAGGACTTTGCCGCCCAGGCAAAAAATGCTGAAATGGCGGCCAATATGGATCGATACGTGGTTTTTTAGATGAAACCCAAAAAATGATTAACAAATATTAGGAGGTAACATGGGAAAAAGATTGCTTTTAACCTTAACGGCACTTGTTTTTGTATTGACAACCGCCGGTATCGGTTTTGCGGGTGGAAAAGGGAATGCGAGAAAAGGGAAATACACCTATCGAAAGGTTTACAAGTCGTGTAATCAGCGCGGCGAAATCGATTCTCCCAGACCCATTTTGAGCCCGGATACCAAAACTCAGGCCCAATGGAAGCGGACGTTTGAGAGTAAAGATTTTGATCAGTTCAAATGCAAAGAAGAATGGAGCAAATTGTCCGACAGTGATCTGGCCGATATCTATACGTATTTGCATGACCATGCTGCGGATTCTCCGTCTCCGGCCAAATGCAAGTAAACCCTAACGTTGCATACTCAACATGGCAACGGGGACATTATATACAGGTAAGTTTCCAAGGCATAGAGAATACAATTTTTTCTTAAAAATCATTTCAAAACCTCCCGGCAATTGATTTTTGGCATAAACGGGAGGTTTTGAAACAACTTCCGGTGTCTTTATGCTCAAGGGGCGATAAGGAAAAATGGAAATATAATGATGAGATTAAAATTCAGACGCGTTTTACATATGGTATCACTGTTGGGAATATTTTCTTTGTTTATTGCCCCAATTCCGTCATTTGCAAAACATGAGCCGGAAGCACCGGGGTTGGAACTGGCGCGGCAGGCGGTGAAAGCGGAAAAAAGGCCCACTACGGCGGACCACTCCCAGTTCAAAGCATTGCAGCAAGCATTTACTTCCGGTCCTGAAATCAGTAAAGCCTGTATTTCATGTCATACAAAGGCGGCCGACCAGGTGAAAGAAACCCTTCACTGGACATGGCTCGACCCCAATTCACCCAAAGATAATCAAAAAGGCAAGGCCGGATACTCTTTGAACAATTTCTGTATTTCAGCCAATGGCATGCATGATCATCACTGCAACGAATGTCATATCGGGTGGAGTGCCGAGGGTAAAAAGACCCAGATCGACTGTCTGAGATGTCACGGCCAAAAAAAGATCAACTGGGAAGAAGTCTTTGAAGATTATAAATATTTTATGCAGTCCAATGATCCGGAAGAGAAAGCCCTTGCAAAAGAGGCCCAGGCTGAAATTCAGGAGGCCGCACAGAGTGTCGGGCGTCCCACGCGCAAAAATTGCGGATCTTGCCATTTTTCCGGTGGTGGCGGAGACGGCGTCAAACATGGTGATCTTGATCCTTCTTTAATTAATCCCAACAGAGAACTGGATGTTCATATGGGATATGACGGTCAGGATTTTGACTGCATTCGGTGCCATACCACCGTGGCACATAAGGTGGCGGGACGGATATACGGCACACCGGCCTCCCAAACCCGCCACAGCCTTCTTGAACATGATATGGAGCCGAGGATTATGTGTGAATCGTGCCACAGCGACAAACCCCATAAAACCGGCGGCAAACTGAACGATCACACCGACAAGGTGGCGTGTCAGGCATGTCATGTTCCCGAAATTGCGAAAGTATTACCGGTTCAGGTGTGGTGGGACTGGTCCCGGGCAGGAAAGAAGAAAGAGGGAAAGCCTTATGAAGTCAACGGGCCGCTGGGGAAGCCGGCTTATCAATCGACCCGAGGGGAAACAAAATGGAAAAAGAATGTGATTCCGAAATATTTCTGGTTCAACGGATCCATTCAAGGCGTCACGGCAAAAGATATGATCGATCCGAGCAAAATGGTGAAACTGGCGTGGCCGGAAGGCAGCAAGAACGATAAAAACGCGCGCATTTTTCCCTTTAACGTGCATATGGGTAAACAGCCTTATGACACGGTCAACAAAACAATGGCCGTACCGCTTCTATCCGGAGAGCATGGATACTGGACCACTTTCGATTGGAAGGATTCCATTGAACGCGGCGCAAGATATCTTGATCTTCCCTTCAGCGGGAAAATCGATTTTGTAAAAACCGGCTATGTTTTTCCCAGCACTCATATGGTGTCTCCCAAGGAAGAAGCACTGGAATGTCATCAATGCCATACACGCCATGCCGGACGCCTGGCCGATCTTGCGGGATTTTATATGCCGGGACGTGATAGATTCAAACTCATCGACATCGCCGGATGGGCCATTGTTTTATGTTCATTGGGCGGCATTGTTTTCCACGCTTTAGGACGAGTCTTTACCAACGGCCGTAAGAAAAAGGAGTAATTGATGCAATCCATAAAAATGGTCACTACCTATCTATACACCCGCTACGAGCGTTTCTGGCACTGGCTTCAAATGGTTCTGATATTTTTATTGCTCATAACCGGTTTTGAAATTCACGGGATTTACGCGTTGATGGGGTTTAAAAAGGCGGTCGATATCCACAATTTCGTCGGTATCACCTGGCTGATTGCTTTCGCTTTTTTCGTGTTCTGGGTCTTTACGACCGGCGAGTGGAAACAGTATGTTCCCACTACCAAAAAGTTATTTGCCGTCATACGCTATTACGGCTACGGCATATTTAAGGGCGAGCCGCATCCGGTGCCGAAACAAAAAGGCGCCAAACACAATCCATTGCAGCGGTTGACTTATCTTTCCCTGGCGGCAATGCTGCTTCCCGTCCAGATGATCACGGGAATTCTCTACTGGACTTATAATCTGTGGGAAGGATGGGGACTCGGCTTTCTTTCTTTACAATTTGTGGCCTTGATCCATATGGTCGGCGCTTTTTTCGTCCTCACGTTTGTCGTTGTTCATGTCTATATGACCACCACGGGCCACACTATTTTTGCTCATATAAAGGCCATGATTACCGGATGGGAAGATATTGAAGAGGGGGTGGAAATCGAAGATTGGGAAAAAGCCTCTCGACGCGGGGTTCCTGAAGCCGTACCCGCGGAAAAAGGATAAAAACCGGATAGACAAATCATCAGATACGACCCACCATAATGGATGGTTCTTTTTTGTAACTGCTTTTGTTTTTGAAACAAATTGACGATACAAGAACCACAGGTATGATTAAATTTTTGCTGGAAGCTGTTTTTCAATCCAGCCATACGGGATGTATCTCGCTGACCGTCTCTTTTACGGATTTGAGCGCCTGAAGCAGCCGAATATACATTAAAGCCAGCCCGATATTTTCGGTAAAAATCATTAAAGAATCCAGATCCCGCCGGGTAACATCCCACGCTTCGTAGTGATACAGTCGAAGAACGCCGATGAGTTTGCCGTGCAATTTGATAGGCAGAGATATAATGGCACGAATCCCTTCTTTCCGGGCATCCTTTGGATACTGAAGACGGTCCGATGTCGTCACATCGTGAATAACAATCGGTTCTCCCCTTAACTGATGGTCAAGACTTTTCTTCACTAAAATCGGCCCTTTATTCATATAGTCCATGCTCAACCCAAAGCTGGCCAAGGCTTCGAGTTCTTCGGTATCCGGGTTAAGCACAAAAATCGTACTTCCTTTAATTCCCAAGGCACCTACCAAAAGATGCGTCAGTTGAATGGCCATATCCTCCAGATTATCGGATCCGGCAATGGCTCGAGTGACCACTTTATAAATATCGATATCGATTCTGTCTTCGGCAACCATAAAATTCCTCCTTATACGTTCAGAACGTTAATTAAGAACAATCTCTTATTGGTTTCTTTCTTATCGATGCGAAGTGTTTATGATACAATACAAACCGTTGTATCTTTCAGGGCCGCCACAACTTTTCCGGAAACACTTCCGGTAAAAAATCGGGCAATTTTTCCGGGTTTTCGATTTAATACCACCACATTAAATCGACCGTTCTGTGCAAGGTCTATGATATCTCCGGCCACAT
>JARRRC010000087.1:0-7311 GCA_037381105.1 Desulfobacterales bacterium | reverse complement strand
GGGACATAGAGCTCGTAGCGGAAATTGGCGGGAAGGGGAATAAAACGATTGGGGAGGGCATGATGCCCGGTCGTTAAAACGACTTGTACGGCCTGGTTGCCCAACGCCTCAATGCATGCTCTCAGGACAACGGATGAATCGCCGAAGGTGCTGGCTCCTTTCACATACCGGAGGTTACCCGGATACAGCCAGATTACCGGCTGTTCGCTGCCGAGATCATTGATCCAATCCGGGAGATGTTCCTGCTGCTCCTGCCACAGGATCGGTCCGATATAGCTCACATCGGCGGTTTTCGGAAGTGGATCTGTTTCCGGCAGTCCCAAAATCAGCGTCAAATCGCCGATCAAAAGATCGCCAGTTTTTTCAATGGGCGGCAGGTGATATGCTGCCAGCGCCCGGTTGGTAGCTGATGCCGGAGATGGAGGAAGCTCATTCGGAGGCTCCTTCCACCAGATAAGGCCCTGACTCTGTGGGTGCATATCCGACTGAATAATGGTTATCAGTGGTTTATTGCAGACCCTGGATGCAATGCACGCAAACGGATTAAGAAAATCTACGATTGCATCCGGTTTATAGGCTCCTATGAGTTCCGCCAGCGCGTCTACATTGATCCGGACAAATTCTTCATTCCACATCCCAAAGAGATACATAAAATGGTCGATGTTCCAGATTTCCGCGGTGCTGTGTCTGCTCATATGCTTTATGATCGAAATGAGTATTTTCGCATCGCGTATCAGGTGTCCTGAGAGAAAAAGCCGGCTAAGTCTGCTGAAACTGATGTCCCCGGAAATGAGATAATAAAGCGGTTGGTCCGGAAGAAGATTATCAAACCCGGCTTCGGATATCAATTTGACCGGAGCCCTGGCCGGACTGCAAAAGGCTATCTGATGCCCTCGATCTCTCAATTCGCGGGCAATGGGCAGGGATTGTGTAAGAAGGCCTAAATCATTTGTAGGCAGTGTCGTAAATAAGTATCTGCTCATCGGTTGTGCCTGCTCCAAAGGTTACCAGGTAATATCGTGCTGATTAGTGGGCTAACGCCGGCTATCGGCGGCGGCGATGGAATGCAGGGGAATTGCCGTCAGAGTGTATGGCATTGTTCTGTGCCGATCTACACCCTGTTGGCGATGACCGCAAATTCGCTCGATTTTCGATCGTATGGGGTTCCCGCGACATCGGAATATAGCCCCTTAACCGAAAAGCCAGCCTCCATAAATTCTCTTTCAAGGTCCTCGGGTGCAAAATATTGCAGCCAGTTGTACACCGTTCTGGTGCGGTCCGCCTCGATAATAGTGTACTTGTCCAAGGCAACCTTTTTTTCACCGTATTTGAATGTATTCAGAAAGCCGTAATACTTGTTTGGTGACCAGAAACCGTTGAGCTGGTTTAGCTCATATATCGCGACCTCCTGCTTTTGCTCAAATGCCGATAGGGAATACACATCAAGAAGGACCGAACCGCCCGGTTTTAGAATCCCGTGGAATTTGCCTAGAAGCCCGTTTCTCTGTACCGGGCTGAGGGCGCAGAAATCGCACATGATCATCAGCACAAGGTCGAAGCGGTCCTCGGTTTCGAACTCCAGGTAGTTGTGCTTAACGTAGCGGATGTTCAATTGCTCGCGCGCTGCGACTTCCTTTGCGTACGCAATGGACCTCCCCGAGAAATCAATGCCAGTCACATTCGCTCCCCGTTTCGCCAAAGGGGCTGCGTACAATCCCGGACCACAGCCAAAATCAGCTATTTTGAAGTCTTTGCCGATGTTGAACTCAGACGCGATCCATTCCACGGATCGATTGATGAATTCCGCCTTCCGCGAAGAAACGTCAATGGCCGCGTTGAGGTGGAACGAGAGCATCTGCTTTGAGGTATGTTCATCGGTCCATAAATCGCTTGCCGTGTAAAATCGGAACGGCTCGGGCCGTTCGTTGATCCTCTCCAATTCTTCAAACATTCTATTTCCTTATCTTATTAGACAGAACGTGCCCAAATCACCTGCGCTTAATGCGTCAGGTGGATTTGGATTGTTATGGCTGATTTTCTATGATGAAAGCACGACCTTTTTGTTTAATACGGTATTTATCGGGTTCTTTCTCAAACCAATCGGAGCCAACGGTACTCAATTCAACATATCCAGAATTAAGGAGATTTTCCACATGATACTGAACGATTTGAATTTTCATAGAAAGTGCTTGTGCAATTTTTTCAATAATAATTTCGTCATTGGCATCGAAAAATATTTTAAGAATTTTATATTCGGCTTCATTAAGTTTTTCTATGCTTTGACCCTCTTGCAAGGAATGGATGATTTGGTTGAGTCTATCTATCTCTTTATTCTTTTGCTCAAGGCTTATATTAAGATTTTTATTCTCCGTTTTAAGGGTAGAATTATCAGATTGCAAAACCGATATCTCCTTTTCCGCATCAACAAGCTTCTCTTTGATAACGGCAGAAAGGGGGATGTCTTTGAGCAAATCAGTTATAAATCCCATAAAATTACTCCTGAATTTAAAAATGGAAAAAAATAATTATCAAGCCATAACATATATATTAGCTGCAGGTGCCTAATTTCAAGTGTTTTTGAATACGAGCATTTTTTCCAAGTTAACAAACATTTTTTGCTGAATTCTGATAACCGGCCCAGCAGAACATATTGTCTCCAGTTTCTATAGGCCGATATAGATGCTCCGTTCTCCATATTTCCGTCTTTCCCGAACGGTTATGTAGAAAACCGCCGGAATGAAGTCTTTCCAAAAAGAACAGCCTTATAGTAATCTATAATAAAGCGGTGAAACTTAAATCGAATTTAAAGGCAGAATTGTATGAACTTATTTCCAGGCTCCCTGGCAAGTGACCTATCCGGTGTTCACAATATATTTATACGATAATTAATAATCAATATAAAATCCTGGCGTTTTTACAAATTGTATGAAAATGGTAAATGCGAGGCCTACCAACGGAAATGCCGATAGCGGTATTGCCCATAACAAAGATTGGAATGGGAAATAGGGTAGCGGCAGTGCGAAAAAGAGGTGGAGAGAAGTCCGCCGTATCACGGAGATCAATAAGGGCATTTTGCTAAAATAGGGCAGCTCGATTCTAGGTTCGTGCGGCTATCATAGTTCCGAAGATAACCATAACGTAGAAGGCTCTCAGCCTTGTCGCAATCGAATGAAACCGACGCAATCATGAATGGTTGAATTCGCCCCCAGGCTTTTAGAATAGGTCTGAGATGCCTTATTTTGAATCTGCAATTCAAAATGCCAAATGAATGGAAGAAGAAATTCATTAGAGGGCTGTTTCGGGAAAGGACTGCCTCCATCGGTTCCTGACTGATTACCCGGCAGCATTCTGGTAATGTTTATTTTTTCATTCCGACCTGCGCCACCAGGGGCTGAATATGACCAGATCGGAAATGCCATGAATCATTCAGAGAGGGGCAATACTCAGCGGCATCCAAAGTTCACCGTTTCGCTTCCGGATGACCCGCCGGGCCAATCTTTGTCGAGTCTTTCCAGGCAGCCGGAGAGCCGGCTGAAGATCATGGTGAACGCTGCGGGATTATTACTGATATTTGACTTACGATCCATCAAGCGCCGGATGACACCCAGTGTCCGGGCGATCCAACGCTGTGGCATTTTCGTATCGCTTTGATCAGGTTTTCTGATGCACCGCCTTTCGTCACATAGCTGACCGCGCCAGCCTTGCGCATGGCGTCGGCGACGGACTTGTCAGCGTGCAGGGAGAGCCCGATCACTTTGACTTCGGGATTGGCGGCGAGAAGCCGGCGCGTAGCCTCAATGCCGTCCATTTCTCCCAGGTTGATGTCCATGAGGACGATGTCCGGCTCCAGCTTCCCGGCAAGTGCGATAGCCTCGGGCCCATCGGCGGCCTGGCCTATGACTTCGATATCGGACTCGGCCTCCAACAACCGCGCCAGCCCCTCGCGCACAATCTGATGGTCGTCCACGATGAGCACGCGGCACATCCCGGCCTTGTGCCGTATTGGTGGCACCGTCCTGGTTTCCGCCTTTTCAGGTTCCGCCGTCACACCATTCTCTTCGATAACGGGCACTGTCAAAGTTACCCGCGTGCCTTTGCCGGGTGCGCTTTCAATCTCCATCCTCCCGCCGAGGTACGCCAGGCGCTCCTGTATGCTGAACAGACCGAAGCTGACCTCCTCAGCCTGTCGTTTTTTAAGCAAATCCGGGTCGAAACCCTTCCCCCCGTCGTGGACAATGACTCTGATCTTGCCGGCTCCGGGGCGCAGAAGCGTGACGTCCGCTTCCCGGACTCCGGCGTGTTTGACTGCATTCAGAAGAAGCTCCCGGACGCATTCGAAAAGCAGGAAGCGTGTCTGCTCATCTGGCGGCTCCGCCTCGGTGTCTGCGTGCAACCGTACAGAGAAGCGATGCTGCTTCTGCATGCGCGTGACGAGCCAGTTGAGGCCGCCGAACAGGCCGGTTTCGTGCAGTACGGGCGGGCTGAGTTCTACTGTGAGTGAGCGGGAGGTTTCCAGAGCCTCGTTCAGAATACTCTCCACGGCCTGCGCGTTGGCCTCTAACCGTTCAGGGTTGGTGTCAAACTTCAACGACTCGACTTGCATATGCGCCGCCACGATCAGTTGCTGGATATGGTCGTGCAGGATCTTCGCCAGCCGTTTGCGCTCGATCTGCTCGATCAGGCCGAGCCGGCTGGCCAGGGCGCGCAGCTGATCAGCCTGCCGCCGGACCTCCTGTGTGCGCTCGGCGACGCGTTGTTCAAGAGTTTCATTAAGCTCGAGGAGTTGTTCCTCAGCCTTCTTGCGCTCGGTGATGTCCATGTTGATCCCCACCGCACCGGTCAACAACCCATCTTGGTTTCTGATCGGTACGGTTGACATCGTGATGAATCCCTCTGTGCCGTCGAAGCGGCGGATGCGCAGTTCGATAGAATTGACAGGAAGGCCGGTCTGCAGAGATCTCGCCAAAGGATAGTCATCCGCGTCCAGTCGCTTCCCGGTCTTGACGTCCCATGCGGCGTACTCAACATAGTCCTTCGTATGGCTGCTGAGCGGGGCGTCTCCCGCCCATATCTGGTCAGCAGCCTTGTTTTTCGAGATCACTCTGCCTTTCGCGTCCACGATCCATACACCCACTGGCAGATTTCCGAGAACGGCTGATAGTTGCTCTTCGTTTTGCCGTAATGCCTCCTCGACCCTGGCTCGTTCAGCCGCTGCCCAGGTTAGCTCGGCCACATCCTCCAGAAGGCGCAATTCCCCATCCGACCAGTCGCGCGGCATTCTTGATTGGATACCTACGAGCGCGACAAGCTCTCCGTTTTTGATGAGCGGCACCGTGGCCCATGCGCGAATACCAATCGAGCGGTGCGCCTCGGGCCTTGATCCCAGCTGCGTCTCCGCCTCGGTATCCCGGAACACGAGGGTGCGTCCGGCACGGTAGGCGTCGGATATCTCCGGCGCAAAGTCGGAAAGCCGCATCCGGTCGGGAATGGGCACCGCATCCTTTTCGTATCCGGCCGTCCGCACAAAACTGTCCTGGTCGGCATCCACCTCGAAATACGTCGCACGCATCACATCGAGCTGTTCGGCCAGCAGCTTCATGGCAGTCCTTTGCAGTTCGACGGGATTAGCCAACGGCCGCAGTGCGTCGCCCAGCTTTAGAAGGAAAGTCTGGCGCTCGCTGTTTTGGCGCAAAACCCCTTCGATGCGTCGGCTTTCGGTGATGTTGCTGACCATGCCGATCCATTCGGTGATTTCACCGTTTGCGTCCAGAATTGGGATGGCCCGGGAGAACGCCCAACCAAGATCGCCGTCCACGCGCCGGACCCTGTGCTCCAGCTCGAAGACGCCCTTGGTGCGAATGGCCTGGTCAATTGCCTTCATTACTTCTGCTTGATCCTCCGGGGGGATGTATTTTTCCAGCCAGCTCTGGCTCGGCTCTACGGTGTCGGGGACGAAATCGCGGCCGACCAGATGGCGCATCTCCGTCCAGTCAGCACCCATCCGGTAGACGGCATCGGAACTGGCCTGCACCAGCGTTCTGAACCGTTGCTCGGTTTCCCGCAGTGCATCTTCGGCCCGCTTGCGCGCAGTGACTTCCTGCGCAATGTTCAGTACACCCATGACCTTCCCCGACTCATCCCGAACCGGGCTGAAACTGTAATCAAAGTAGACGTGCTCGGTCGTGTTCCGGCGCAGAAGCGTGAATTTCGCCTCCCTAAAGGAGGATGCCTTTCCCCTGAATGCCTTTTCAAGGAGAGGCGCGATGATGTCGTGGGCTTCTGCCCCGACCTCCAGAAATTGACGTCCCAAAGCCTCCTGCTTTGCGCCGAGCAGAGGGATATAGGGGTCATTATATGCACACACGGTATAACCAGTCCCCCATATCAGAATTCCCGGAAACGGTAATTCTAACAGGGTCTGGACATTGTCAAGAAGGCTTTGCGGCCAATATTCCATTGCTCCGATGGGGGTCTGTGCCCAGTCAAACGAACGAACTCTGGTGCCCATAACGCCACCGCCAATGAGCGCATCTGCAGCCCTCTGTCTTTCAATAGCATCCATAACCTACGCCCCCCGACCCTTCTTTTTATGGCTTTTTTCCCTATTCCGAATGCTAATTTAATTCTATAAGCTATCAAAATAATGGTTTGAATGCAAGCCGTAGTCTCCCGGACTTTATGCCCGTTCTAAAAGTTAACGGAAAGCCATATCGTACTGATATCTTGCCGCTATTCCAAACACGATGCTGCTTTAGAAAAATTCCGAAAATCCAGGATATCGAAGTGATGGAAATTATTCCGGATATTCAACAGAAATCAATTCCTATCTTGAAGTGTCCCCGATTAACCTGTCAAGAAGATTTTACCTGTTCTTATATATTCGATCATGCAATCTCGGGTTTTTCGCATAGTACATATAAGCTGCACCCACTCAATATCAAATGTTTCCGAACGACACCATTTTGTTTTTTTATCAAAGACTTTTTCCCGAATACGAATAATCCGATCAGTTAAACATCTCGTTTTTAGCTTCTGACAGGCTGACATCAAGAGCTTTTTTCGGGATTCCTAATGTTTCGAGGATAAAGAGGTGGCTGCATAAGGCCCCTCAGCCTCTCCAGGATCGCATCGAACATTTAAATAGACTAACCCTCTATGTATTTCATCTGAAGACTCTAATATCGATCAGAGGGGCGTTTTTGAGAGATGGTCATTAAATGCCCGGGCCCTCCTGTGGAAAAACCAATTTCTTGCCACGGGGAAGTATTGGTTTGCATCAGATGCGTGTTCCTTCAAATCATTTCATATTGG
>JARRRC010000086.1:0-8337 GCA_037381105.1 Desulfobacterales bacterium | reverse complement strand
GTTTAAACTCAAATAGCCCCTTTTAGGGGCAGCAAAAAAAGTCCTGGTTCACTGGCCCAGGATTATTGCTTTTATGATTCTTTTTGATTAAGATTGACGGATACGACTTTGGAAACCCCCTTTTTTTCCATCGTGATACCGAAAAGCGTATCTGCGAATTCCATGGATCTTTTGTTGTGCGTAATCATGACAATTTGTGATTTTTCACCGATGATTTTCAGTAAATCATTAAAGCGAAAGACATTGATCTCGTCAAGGGACGCATCGATTTCATCCATGAGGCAAAAAGATGCCGGCTTAATCAAAAAAATCGAAAAGACCAAAGCAATGGCGGAAAGAGCTTTTTCTCCTCCGGAAAGTAGACTCATTCTGGTCAGCTTTTTTCCGGGCGGGTGTATCATAAACTCTATACCTGTTTCAAGGGGTTTATCCGGCTCGGTCAGGACAAGTCTGGCCGAACCGCCGTCGAAAAGCCGGGGGAACACTTCTTTTAATTTATCATTGACCTTTTCGAAAGCCTCGAGAAATCGTTCCTGACTGATTCTATTGATTTTGCTGATCACCTTGTGAAGATCACCGAGGGCTTTGACAAGATCCTCGCGCTGTTCATTCAGAAAATCAAACCGCTCTTTAAGCTGTTCATATTCTTTTATAGCACCCAGATTGACATCTTCGAAGTTTGCCATTTTGTCTCTGGTCCGGGCGAGTTCATCTTCTATTTCTTCTGCGCGAAAATCCTTTCCTGCTTCGGTATTTTCAAATTCCGACCGAAGTTGTGCAATCGATTGATGATAGTTTTCCTGTAGCCGGTTTGTAATATTTTCACGTTTAATCTGCCGTTGGGACTGTTCAAGTTCAACCAATCTTATTTTCTGCAAAATTTTTCCACGCTCATTTTGGAGGTCGGATATGATGCCGTCGTTTTCTTTCAGCTTGGCATCAATGGCATTATAATCCGTCTCATTATGCTCAATTGCATTTTCAAGCTGCTTCAACTCATCATATTTTCCGGAAATGAACGAGCTCCTTTGAAATCTGTTCAATCCTTTGAATCCCGTCGTTTAGAAATTCTTTCAGTCGCTTTAATGTATTGTTGCTGTTTTCCAACTTGGCATTTAAAGCGGTGAGTTCAAGTCGAAGGTCGATGATGTTCTGATTGAAAGATTCCATCTCAGACGATACCCGGCTGATTTGTTCCAGTTTTTCGGTGACAAGATCCTGCGCATTTTTAACCTGGTCAACAATTTCAGCAACGGCTTTGTTATATCGGGTAACTTCTTCATCGACATCCGATTCTTCACCCAAAAGCTGTTCATGTTCGAGACGAACAATTTCAAGATGTCGAAGCACGTTTTTAAGATCCTCGGATGCTTTATAAAGTGCCTTTTCCGCTTCTATTTCATTGTCTTTAGCTTTATTTTCCGCTTCCCGGAGCTTTTGAAGATTACTATCAATATTTCTCGCTTCGGATTCCAATTCTTTTTGATGATCTCGGGCGGATTCGAATTTTTTGTCCAGGTCTTTAATCTTGCGTTCGAAATCTTTGAGTTCCTGTTTTTTTGCCAGAATGCCAGATAAATTGTCTTTGCCGCCGCCAATCATGATCCCCTGATGAGAAATCAGATCCCCGTTTTGGGTAACGATGGTTTGCAATGTTCCGTTGCTGTTGAAAACGTCCAAGGCTTCTTTAATATCCGCCGTGACGACAACATGCCCTAAAATTGCTTCTGCGACCTGTTCAAATCCCGGTTTTACGGAAACATGTTTCAAGAGATAATTTGGATGATCCGGTCGATGTTGTTGGGTTGATTTTATCTTTTTGACGGTTGAAACCGGGATAAAACCGCTGCGACCCTCTCCGGATGCATGAAGGTAATCAATACTTCCCACAGCCGTCTTTTGATCTTTGACAAGGATGTACTGCAGAGATTCTCCAAGAACGGCTTCCACTGCAGTTCCGTAAGAAGGATTCGGTTCGAGGATATCCGCAGCAAGCCCCAAAATACCGTCGCTAACCTCTTTTTTCAGACTGTCGGATGAGGCTCCCTTTTGAACGGCCCGGCTTTTTATCATTAATGCCCGGACGCCGTCTTTGTACCACTCGAAATTTTTTTCCATTTTCTTTAATGTGGTATAAGAGGATTTGGTTTTGTTTCGTTCCAGTTCAAGGGTCTGAACCTGTTTGACTTGCTCTCCAAGGGCCGTATTTTTTTCTTGGAGCTGTTTTTGAACAATGCTGATACGATTTTTCAGATCATCAATTTCTGATTGATAAGACGCAAGATGTGTTTTGGCCTTGTTCTCCTTGTCCTTCAAAACAGAGACTTTTCGACGAGTTGCAAATTCTTCCTCACCGATCATTTTGAGTCTTCTTTTTAAGCTTTCTTTGCTGTTTGCGGCGTTTTGATAGATGTTTTTATATTGAGCTTCCCGTGCGACAAGGTCCATTAAATTTGCTTTGCAGGTTTCGAGTTCCTGATTGAGTGCAAAGAGTTCATCTTTTATATTTTGTGACGCCGATTGTTCTTTTTCGAGAGTCGACCTAACGGATTTTATCTCTTCTTGAATGCGGATGTTCTGATTTTCACCCTCTTGCACTTCGGTCGTTAAATTCCTGTTTTTTGCTTCCAGATTTTGTCGGGTGGATTCGAGTTCAACACGTTCGTCGGCAAGCCTTTGCACATCTTTAATAAGATGGGATTTATCATTTTCCATTCGGTCAATATCGCGCTGAGTTTCGAATAAACAGGATTTTTGATTTGTAATTTCGCGATTTTTTTCTGCGCGGTCGATCTTGATCTTTTCAAGGGCGGCATCCAGCCTTTTCAATCGAGTGGAATGCTCAATGTCCGTATTATTCAAATCA
This sequence comes from Desulfobacterales bacterium, assembly GCA_037381105.1. GTDB lineage: Bacteria > Desulfobacterota > Desulfobacteria > Desulfobacterales > UBA11574 > UBA11574. Next base: position 5,471 of record JARRRC010000086.1, on the reverse strand, counting down.
TTTAATAAGGTATCGGCTTCATCAATTTGCTGCGTATATTCGTCGTGATGATGAAGCGCCAGACTGATGTCGAGTTCTCTGATGTGTGCTTGATATTTTTTATAACGTTCGGCCTTCCTTGCCTGACGTTTAAGGCCGGCCATCTGCCGTTTGATCTCGGTGATGATATCACTGACACGCAGAATATTTTCGTTCGTGGCTTTGACTTTATTCAGCGCTTCTTTTTTTCGGGACTTGTATCTTGTAATTCCGGCAGCCTCTTCAATGAGAACCCTTCTTTCTTCCGGCCCGGCATCTGTAATTGCTCCGATGCTTCCTTGCTGAATGACTGCATAGGATTTTGCGCCCAGACCGCTTCCCAGAAAAATATTATAAATATCCTTCAGTCGACAGGGTTGTTTGTTTATGAAATAGCCGCTTTCCCCGGAACGGTAAAGCCGCCGGGTCAACATGATCTCTGTAAAGTCTTTCAGTTCTTCGGGCGCCGTACCGTTGTCATTGGCGAGTGTCAGCGAAACCTCGGCCATATTCAACGCCGGTTTCCCGTTGGAACCGGCGAATATAACATCTTCCATGGATTTCCCACGGAGTTGCTTGATGCTTTGCTCCCCCATCACCCATTTTATCGCATCGACAATGTTACTCTTGCCACAGCCATTGGGACCCACAACCGCAGAAATACCCGGAGGAAATTCAATACTGGCTTTTTCAACAAAGGATTTAAATCCGTTTATTTCCAGCTTCTTTAGTTTCATTCAATTAAATCTCCTGTAATTTTTTCTGCTTATCCCATTTCTTGTATGCAGCTAAATTTGAAAACAAATATCAAGAATTTATCAGTTTGTAAAGGGAAAAACACAATGGAAAGGGTAATTTTAATTATCAGGATACAACATGTGGTGGAATCGAGGCTTCTATCTGTGTTTTATAATCTGGGTTTTTATGTTAAACAAACAGGAATTGCAACAAAAAAGAATTCTCTGTGGGGTTAAGGTTCGAGTTTCTCACCCTAAAGAGGCTAAAAAGTTTATAATACCGCAGGCCAAAAGTCCTGCCAATGAGCGGGACCGGCCTGCTGCACGTTACTCGCTTTTCTGAAAATAGACGGCGCAAATCTTGTATTAAGACTTTCAAACTGTTAGAAAAGCAAGTTAAAAATTTATCGGAGCGTTTAATTTTTGTCTGATTTAATCAAAAAATACTGGTTTCTCATCGGACTGCTTTTCGTTTTTGTTGTGACGTTGGCGGATGCCAGCAAGTCGGTTTCGGGCATCGGAAAATGGTTCAAGATGCATCGCGGACTGGATGTGGTGATGATCCTGATATTCTTTTTTTCCGGTTTGATATTGGATATCCGACAGATAAAAACGGGCATATTGGATACAACGGGCGTTGTCGCAGCCCTGATCATCATTTTTCTGGTTTCACCGGTCATCGCTGCGCTGTTTAGCACCATTCCTCTGAATACGGGTGTTTTAATCGGTATTTTTCTCGTTGCTGTTATGCCATCGACATTAAGCAGCGGAGTGGTAATGACCGACGCCGCTGGCGGCAATATGGCCCAGGCATTGGTTATTACCATACTGGCCAATGGGCTTGCGGTTTTCACCATACCGGTAGTGCTTTCTTTGCTGTTGAATCTGGTGGGAGGGTCGACCGTTGTCGTCATTGATAAACCGGCCATCATGATCAAGCTCGGATTTTACGTTCTTTTACCGCTTTGTGTCGGATTCACTATAAAATTTTCGGCAAAATCGTTGATGGATCGATTTGTTGATCACCTGCAAGTGCTGAACCAGTTGTTAGTACTGTCCGTCGTTTGGATGGCCGTGTCCGAGGCAAGGGACGCGATCGTCAGCGGCGGCGTTTCGGCGGAGATTGTTATTTTATTGGTTTTCTGCTTTCATGGAATTCTGTTGGCCGCCGCCGGCATCTTTGCCGGGTTTTTAAAGCTTGGCAAGGGCCGGCGGGAAAGCGTCATTTTCATGGGCGGACAAAAAACCCTGCCCCTTTCAATCATTTTGCAGGTTTCGCTTTTCCCTCAATACGGACTCGCCCTTGTTGTGTGTGTGCTGCATCATATGATTCATCTATTGATGGATGGGTATCTGGTGGGAAAACTTAAATAATCAGATTACTTGGGCTCTTTTTTTCAAGATATTAAAAATAACATTGAAAGCGTTCTTTTGTGATTGAGATTCAAATGCGCTCGTCCCCGATACTCACCTGAATACTCTTGACACAATCGTTGGAGAACAGATAATATTAATTAAATCAAGCAGCCTGTTTTGTCGTTATTGCGGAATGCAAGGCTTTAATCATAATGCCAAATGGAGCAGCACCATGAAAAATAAAGATACCGACCCTATTGCGGTTTTGCTAAAAAATCCCGAGGTTCAAGAAGCGGTGAGTAATGTAAACCGCGAGTTGATTGAACGACGGAAATATATTCCACCCAAATGCAATGTGTTTAAAAGCCCTTACACCCTATTGAAGAATGATGATCGATTTACATTCAACCTTGACAAGGAAGCAAAAAAACAGTTGCCGGGCATTATAGATAATAAAGTCCAGATGGTTGTCGGTGAGGATTCACCTCAAAAATCCTTTAAAGATACGTATTGCAAAAAGCATCGTATCGGCATTGTATTCTCAGGAGGACCGGCTCCCGGCGGGCATAATGTGATTGCAGGGCTATATGATGCTGCGAAAAAGGTGAATTCTGAGACCCAAATTTTCGGTTTTTTACTCGGTCCGGATGGAATCATTGAAAATGAAGCCATTGAAATAACCGGCAACCTGGTTGATGCTTATCGAAACCTTGGCGGTTTTACCATGATAAAAACCGGCCGAACAAAAATAGACACAAAAAAGAAGATGGCCCTGTCCAAGGAAACCTGTAAGGAACTTGGATTGGATGCTTTGGTTATCGTGGGGGGAGATGATTCAAACACCAATGCAGCATTTTTAGCGCAGGAAATGCTTGAAGATGGCATCCAAGTTATTGGCGTTCCCAAAACCATTGATGGCGATATACAGGTTAGAGACACCAAAGGTCATGTTTTGTGCGCCATGTCCTTCGGTTTCCACACTGCCGCAAGGGCATTTTCAAACTCGATCAGCAACCTTTGTACGGACAGCAGTTCGGATGTAAAATACTGGCACATCTGCAAGGTAATGGGACGCGTTGCCAGCCACCTGGCGCTTGAAGTGGCGTTGCAGACCCATGCCAATATGACCTTCATTGGTGAAGATCTTTGTGATTACATTGACAAAAAGAGAATCGAAGAAGCGGAAAAACAAAATGATGTCGATTTCAATGCCTTTGGTATGACCCTCAGGCATTTGTCCCGGGTGATTTGCGACGGCATCGTTCGGAGGGCTGCCGCCGGGAAGAACTACGGCGTGATTGTCATCCCGGAGGGAATTCTGGAGTTTATCAATGAAATACAAGTTTTTATCATAAAGCTCAACACCATAATTGCAGAATATAACAACACTTATGATACGGATTTCCATTCGGATTTCCCTGCACTTGAGGATAAGCTGGAATATTTGCGAAGAATGGCCAGACGTTCGCGGGAAGACCAGAGTTTTTCCGTCTGGAATACACGGGATGATGATCTGTTTAATGATATTCCGGATTTCTTCCAGGAAGGACTTCTCATGGAAAGAGACAGTCACGGAAATTTTCAGTTTTCTCAGGTTAAAACCGAACAGGTGCTCATGGGGCTGGTGAATGATTACCTGAATATTTTAAAAGAGAACGGCTCTTATAAGATCGGAATCGAAAAATCCTATTACCGGAAAGTGATGAAAAAAGGGGGGCTGGACCCGGATTACTTCGGTCCCATGATTTTCGGTAATTATGATAACTCAGAGTTATTATTGGTTGAACCGTCAATCATTTCTTTAAAAACCCTTAAACAGGCCCTTGAAAAGGAGCAGGCGATTACAGAGGCTCAGGATATCCCGGAACCTATTGTGAAGATTTATCAAAAATCCGTTCCGAAATTTAAAACACAGATTCATTTTTACGGGTATGACGGGAGAGGTAACGATCCCACCCGATTTGACTGCAACTACACATATAACCTGGGGTTGACGGTTTTTAGCCTGATTACCAACGGGGCTACGGGCCAGATGGCGGCCATCAGAAATTTGGAACAGGATTTTTCAAGATGGGAACCCATTGGAATTCCGATTGCATCGTTGATGCGCCTTGAAGAAAGAAAAGGCAAACTCGAGCTTGTTTTGGAAAAAAGTCTGGTTGATGTCAACTCGGCATCTTTTAAAATTGTAAAAGCATTCAGAGAAAAATGGCTTGCGGCAGTTCCGAGCGACGATAACTACAGGCGGCCGGGCCCCATAAGATTTACCGGCGAAAGCGAAGAAGATCGACCCATCACGCTGCTTTTGAATGCACTGGGTTAATTTTAATCTGCAAACCATATCAAAAACGTCAATACAGTCTAACGGGCCGAAACAAATGTTTTAAGGAAGATATGATGAAAATAAATTCAATAATGGTTCCCGATCCGATCACAATAACCGAAAACACTTCCATACAGGAAGCCATCGAGGTGATGAAGATCAATTCCATCAGGCATCTTCCGGTGGTTTCAGAAGCAAACAAGCTCGAAGGTTTTATTACGCTTGCAGATTTAAAACAGGGTCTTATACCTTCCATGCTGGGTGATGTGTCACTGTCCGATTTGATCATCAAGAATCCCATTGTGGTGGGCCCGAATGATGACATCGAGATTGCGGCTCAGCTGATATACAAGCATAAAATCGGAGGAATGCCGGTCGTCGAAAACCATAAACTGGTCGGCATTATAACGGCATCGGATATTCTGAGGACATTCATCAATATGATGGGGTTCCTCAGTGCCAGTTCTCGCATCGATCTGGTGGTGGGAGACAAACCCGGTTCCTTTAACAATGTGCTGCAGATTATCAACGATAACGGCGGAGACATCATCAACGTCGGGATGACGGCGCAAAAGGCGAGCAAAAGAGAATATTACTTTCGGCTTCTTCCCTGCAATACGGAGATCATCCGGCAGGCCCTTGAAAAAGACGGATACCAGGTTCTTTACGTGATGGAATAGATTCGCGTCTATTTGCGGTTACTTATTTTCTCTTTTCTTAAAAGAACGGGGCTGGTAGCTGCACAGGGGTTCTTCGGCCAGAAAATCACCGGTTGCTTCAAAGGCCCTTGCTCTGCAACCGCCGCATACCATTTTGAATTCGCATTTCCCGCATTTTCCTTTCAGACCATTAAAATTGCGCAAAGATAAAAAGATATCCGAGTAGCTCCATATATCGGCGAAGGAATCTCGGGTAACATCTCCGCAGTTTACATCAAGGAATCCGCATGGCTGAACAATTCCCCGGTGGGAGATGAAACAAAACCCTATGCCTCCCAGACATCCTCGGGTTACGGCATCCATTCCGTGGGTTTTGAA
>JARRRC010000085.1:0-12068 GCA_037381105.1 Desulfobacterales bacterium | reverse complement strand
ATGCAATTCTTCTTTTCATAAAAACCCCGGATTTCAACCCGAGACCATCAGCGTTCATTGGAATGCGGATTAGCAAGGTGTGTTTCCCCGTTTCACTCTGGTGTCTACGTGTCTGGTCATTTCAATGACTTAGCAGCGGTGGCATTCCTGCCCCCTCCGCGTTCTCCCGCCAAAAAAATGCGGGAGCCGCGGGCTCCCCCCACTGCTAAATCATTGAAATGACCAGACACGTAGACACCAGAGTGAAACGGGGAAACACACCCTGCTAATCCATATCTTCAGGACACGTCCTGGGCGTCTTCAGACTTTTTCGGCGCATATTGACTCAAAACGTAGAACAGGATCAGCGCCAGCACCGCCAAACCTGTGAATACTGAAAAGCCCAAAGTGTATCCGCATTCGCCGTTGTACTTGACAAAGAGTCCCATAACCGGAGGTATGACAAAACCGCCGAATGCGCCGAGGCCGCCTACGATCCCTGCAGCACCGCCCACCGCGGCCGGGGTGTATTTGGGAACCAGCTTGAACACGGCTGCATTGGCAAATCCCATGCCCAGTGCCAGGAGCATCTGACCCGTAAATGCAATGGAAAACAAATGGGAAGACAGCATCATCACCACTGATCCGATAACTACGATGATGAAAGAAATGAGTACGACCTTTTCCCCGCTGATTCGATCGGAGAAAAAACCGCCGAGAACCCGCAGCAGACTGGATGAGAGCGAATACACGGCGGTCAGCAACCCCGCTTTGACGATGCTGATTTTAAAGGAGTCCGCCCAGTAGGTCGGGAACCAGACCGTCAGGGCAATGAATCCGCCAAAGGTAACAAAATAAAAAAAGGTAAGTATCCAGGTTCGCCAGTCGGCACCGGCTTTTCGAATGGAAGCCAGTGCGGTGCCGGATGGAATCAGCTCTTCACCACAGGCCAGAAACAGGGCTTCAGGGTCGATGTCAATCCCCATTTCCTTATACTGGAAATAGGGCGCATCTTTCATAAAGATAAAGACCAGCACGATCAGAAGCACCAGCAATCCGACCCAGAGCACATACGAAAAGGTGAATCCCAGAGAAACCACTATTAAGGGCAGCAGCATGGCAAAAAGACCGGGTGCCAGATTCCCCAGGCCGGCGTAAATAGCAAGGGCGATGCCCTGGTTTTTCTGCGGATACCAATAGGAGACGGTCGGAATGCCAACGGAAAATACGGCAATGCCGCATCCGCATAAAATACCAAAAGCAACGAAAAACGGGTAATATCCGGGTTTCGGAACGGTCGAGAGGCTGAACAGTACCGTGATTCCGGCAATACCTGCAACCGCAAGCCCCAATAGAATTAAAATCGGTTTTTTCCCGCCCATGCGATCCACCATGGCACCGAAAGGGATTCTCAGCAGTGAACCGGTCAGTGCGGGACATGCTGCCAGCAGACCGATCAAAAATGGGCTCAGCGCCATAGCGTCTTTTAATTTGGCGACAATAGGGCCAAATGCGGAAACCCCTGCAAAACCACCGAAAAATGCCAAAGTGGTCCACGTCAATGCTTCTGCGCGGCTTGATTTGGCGTAACAAACGTTTTCATTCATATGAATACCTTTTCAACTTAAAAACTTTTTCAGGAGCGCGAAACGTTGCGGCGAAAAAGAATCTGACCCCTCAAAAAATAGGTAAACGGAGCGCTCCAGATATGTACGAGACGGCTGAAAGGAGAAAAGCCGAGTAATGCAAGGGCACTGAGAATGTGCACTTTGTAACTGAAAGGGACATCTTGCATCAGTTCCGGTCTTGGCAAAAATGTCACAATGCTTCGGATCCACGGCGCCACGGAATCCAGAACGTAATAGTGGCCAAAGACCACGTTGTAAAAGCCGGCTCCGGTGACAAAAATCAAACCGACCAGAGTAATCGTATCATTCACGGTGGTCGTTACTTGTAATCTCCTGTGGGTTATCCTTCGTAAAAACAAAAGCACTGCACCGGCAAATGCAGCGGCACCCGCCACCCAACCGGCATAATATGCAATGATGGTGTGCGTCTGTCCGTTGATGCCGAAGACATCAAAAACCCTCTGGGGGATCAGCAGTCCTCCGGCATGGCCCAAAAGCGTCAACAGGATTCCCCAGTGAAAAATGGTCGCACCGTAAAAGAGCTGCTTTTTTTCTAAAAACTCACTCGATTTCGCATTCCATGCGAATAGATCGGTCACATAGCGATAAGCGTGCCCCACCACAAAAATCGTCAGCATCAAATACGGAAAAACAAGAAACGCCAGGGTGTTCGTAATATTCATCTTTCGACCTCCGGCTATCGCCGTTAAATCGTTAGGATCGCTTGGATCGTTAGGATCGTTTAGATCGTTTGTTTCGTTATGATCGTTAAGATCGCCTGGCTCGTTGGATAATTATCAATCCTTAATCCTTTCACCTTTGAGCCTTCAGCTTTGAGCCCACTTCCTCAGACGCGGCCCTCAGTCCTCAGTTATCCGCCCTCTGTCGTCTGCTCGGCGTTGCCGAACCATATCCCGGACGACATCGAGCAGCGACGAATAAGGATTGCCGGAATCTTTCAATAGATCGGCCAGTTTTTCAACCGGGGCGAGATATGGCCGCAACCGGTTCAGTCCGGCGGGTTCCGGACACTCCGACAAAAATTCCAGCATTAACGGCAGATAATCGGGAAGTTCTCCGGAAATTGTTTCGTAACCTGCATCATGATAGATCTGTTGCAGATGCGCCATTACTTTTCCCCGATTTTCGGCATTCCCCAAAAGGTGATACGTCAGATTCAGGCATGTTGACGGATTGAGGTCGAATGTTTGGGTATAGGTTTCCTGAAGGCGAATGAGGGGTGTGGTTTGTAAAATAGAAATAAACCGAATCAGCTTGGTCCTGGCGGATGTGCGGGGCAAGCCCTCGATGCATCCGGCCATTAAAGGCAAGGACCGGCCGAACCCTTCATCCGGATACTGAAACAGCAGGGATATGATTTTCATCTGAAACTTTACATTTTTATTCATTTGACCCTGTCCTTTTTCTGACTTCCGACTTCCGGCCTCTGTCTTCGGTATTCCTTAGTCCTCAATCATCCCTCTTCCATCGGGCTCTCCCGTCCTGCATTCTACGAAAAACCACAAGTTCCCTGGTCATGGAATCGCTTCGTGGCGTCGATATTGTCACGCGTTGGCACAACAAAACGGTCTTCGTGTTTTGCGATGGCCAGCAATCGATACATGTCCTCAGCCATTTGCCGGGTGAGCCCGGCTTCTTCTAATATGTTTTCATCCGCGGATTTTTCCACCCGGATGGAACGCATATAATTTCTCAAGGCAACAAGCCGCTTGAGTATCCGCCGGATAGGCGTCTCGTCACCGGCGGCCAGCAGGTTCGCCAGATAGGTGACGGGAATTCGGAGCCGGTCGATCACGTCCATCTGGTCCGGCGGATCCACATGTTCGGCAATGGGACTTAAGGGCGGGATATACCACACCATGGGCAGCGTGCGATATTCCGGGTGTAATGGAAGAGCCAGTTCCCAGGTTTTTGCCAGCTTGAAAACCGGCGATTGGCGGGCGGCATTGATAAAATTTTGCGGAATTCCCTGGGCTTCGGCGGTGCGTGCGATTTCCGGATCTTCAGGATCCAGCAACATTTCAAGATGAGCCGGATACAGCGACGCCGGCGGGTCTACGGAAGCCGCAGACTGTATTTTTTCGGCATCATACAGTAAGACTCCGACATAACGGATCCGGCCGACACAGGTATGGGCGCAGAGTGTCGGCATCCCGGCTTCGATCCTGGGATAACAGAAAATGCATTTTTCGGATCGGCCGGTTTTCCAGTTGAAATACACTTTTTTGTATGGACAACCCGATACGCAGTAGCGCCATCCCCTGCACCGTTGTTGATCCACCAGAACGATGCCGTCTTCTTCGCGCTTGTAGAGCGCGCCTGAAGGACACGACGCAACGCACGCCGGATTCAAACAGTGTTCGCACAGACGGGGAAGATAGAAAAGGAACACCTGTTTGAATGCCAGATAGATGGAATGGTCGAGTCCGGCAAAGTTAACGTCGTGAATCCCGCTTTCACTGACTCCCGCCAGATCGTCTTCCCAGTTGGGACCCCATTTTATCTGCATCGCATCACCGGTTATTTGTGATTTGGGTCGAATAGACGGTTGGTGTTTTTTTCTGAAACTGGAGATCAGTTTGTCATAATCATAGGTCCAGGGTTCATAGTAATTGTCCAGTGTCGGCAAATCCGGGTTGTGGAAAATGTTGATCAGCTTGTGCATGCGCCCGCCGGCTTTGAGTGACAGTCTGCCGTTGTTCAGCGTCCAGCCTCCGTGATGGATCCCTTGATTTTCCCATTTTCTCGGATATCCGATGCCGGGCTTGGTCTCCACGTTGTTGAACCACATATATTCGGCGCCGGAACGGTTGGTCCACACGTTCTTGCAGGGTATGCTGCAGGTATGGCAGCCGATACATTTGTCCAAATTCAAAACCATTGCCAATTGCGCTTTAATCTTCATACCAGTCAATCTCCCCTGCTTTTCGGACGAGGATTATTTCGTCTCTTTGTGATCCCACAGGTCCGTAATAATTGAATCCATAGCTGAGCTGGGCATATCCGCCGATCATGTGGGTGGGTTTGACGACGATTCGGGTGACACTGTTATGCGTGCCGCCGCGCCGGCCGGACATTCGGGATCCCGGCGTGTTGATCCACCGTTGACATTAAAGCATTCCAGCCAGTCATTGTCTTTTACGCCCAGTTTTTCGGCATCGTCGTTGTTGATCCAAATGGCTTCTCCGCCTCGAAAGAGCGTGAGCATAGTCAGGGTATCGGAATAGGTGCTGTGAATGGACCACTTTGAGTGCGGGGTCAGGTAATTGAGAACGAGCTCTTGCTGTTTTTCCCGGTCCACAAGGGTAGATCCCAGCGCGTGGATGTCCAGGGGCGGACGAAACAGGGGCAGGCTTTCTCCGAAATCACGCATCCACAAATGCTCCAGATAAAGCTGGGCTCTGCCGGTGAGCGTCCGGAAGGGCACTTTTTCTTCAATGTTGATCACAAACGGCGAATACCGGCGGTCTTCGGATTCAATACCGCTCCATATCGGCGATGTAATGATTTTTCTGGGTTGAACGCTGATGTCCGCAAATGAATATTTTTCATCCTGTCTTGCCGAACTTAAATGTTTCAGGGGGCGTCCGGTTTTTTTCTCGAGGACCTGCCAGGACTTTACGGCGGTTTGGCCGTTGGTTTCCGGCGCCAATTTCAGGATGGTCTCGGCGACCTGTTTTCCGGTTTCGAGTTTCGGCATCCCCATGCTGACCCCGGGTTCGGACACCCCGCCCAGCATTTGTTTAAGCTCGGCGTATTCTTCTTTTCCGGACCATGAGACGCCCTTGGATCCCACACCCGTTTTCTCAACCAAGGGGCCCAGTGCGGTCATCATTTTATAGGCATCGGAAAAATCACGCGTGACCACCGAAAGGCCCGGCATGGTTTTACCGGGAACAGGTTCTGTTTCGCCTTTTTTCCAGTCGTTGACCTCGGACTGGGATATTTCGCCGGGGGTGTCGTGCATCAGCGGTGTTGCCACAAGGTCTTTCATTTCACCCAGATGAACCGCAGCCAGTTCCGAGAACTTTTTTGCAATGGTCTTAAACTGGTCCCAGTTGGTTCGTGTCTCCCAGGGAGGGTCGATGGCCGGGTTGAACGGATGAATAAAGGGGTGCATGTCCGTTGTATTCAAATCGTGCATTTCATACCATCCGGCGGCGGGAAGGGCAATATCAGCATACAGGGCGCTGGTGGACATGCGGAGTTCCATGGTCACCAATAAATCCAACTTGCCTTCCGGTGCCGGATCCCGCCATTGGATCTCCTGGGGCCGGACATCGCTGTCCTGATTGAAAACCGCATTTTCGACTCCTAAAAGATGTTTGAGAAAATATTCATGACCTTTGCCGCTGGCGCCCAGGACGTTGGCGCGCCAGAGAAAAAGAATCCGGGGAAAATTGACCGGATTGTCGGGGTCTTCGATGGAAAACCGAATATTTCCTTTTTTGAGTTTGTCCACGGCAAAGGCAATAATTTCCTCATCGGATGCAGCCCCCTGTTCTATAGCTTCCTTGCACAATTCTATTGGATTGCAGTCAAATTGCGGGTATGACGGCAGCCAGCCCAATCGAGCGGCAATCACATTGTAATCGGCCATATGAAGATGTTTCTTCGTTCGGGCCAAAGGGGAAAGAAGGTGCCGTGAATCCATGCGGTCATAGCGCCATTGATCGGTGGCAAAGTAATAAAACGACGTTCCGTTTTGATGCCTCGGCGGCCGTTTCCAATCCAAACCAAAGGCAATCTGGGCCCAGGCTGCCTGGGGGCGGACTTTCTCCTGTCCCACGTAATGGGCCCAACCGCCGCCGTTTACGCCCTGACAGCCGCAAAGCGTCGTAAGACTGATAATCGAGCGATAGATCATGTCGCTGTGATACCAGTGGTTGGTGCCCGCCCCTAAAAATATCATGGATTTCCCCCGGGTTTTTTCCGCATTTTCCGCAAATTCCCGGGCCACGCGGATCGCGTCTTCCCGGGAAACGCCGGTGACGGCTTCCTGCCATGCAGGGGTATACGGTTTCGGATCGTCATATCCCGACGGATAATCTTTTAAATTCGACGGCGCCTGCTTTCTCGGAATTCCCAGATGGGCGGCCATGAGATCAAACACTGTGGTCACTCGAATATTTTTTGATTCGATAGGAATGGTTTTTATTGGAACCCAGCCGGTTTTGGTTGCGGCGCCTTTGAAGTCAAAAAAGGGAAAATGGACCTCGATCCATTCATCGGCATGTTCCGCATAGCTCAGCAGGGGGGCCACGGACTTGTCATCTGTTGAATCGATGGGATCGAGATTCCATCGACCTTCCTCATTCCAACGGAATCCGATACTTCCGTTGGGAACGACAAATCTTTCTTTGTTCGTGTCAAACAGGACGGTTTTCCAATCGGCATTGTTCATTTGCAGTTCTAAATCTTTTGCTCTCAGAAACCGTCCGGCCGTACAGCGGTCATTGCTTTGTTCGAGGATGACGGCAAAGGGCAGGTCCGTATATGTTTTGGCATATTCGAAAAAGTATTCGGTTTGTTTGTCGATATAGAATTCCTTAAAAATAACATGGGTCATGGCCATGGCTAAAGCAGCGTCGGTTCCGGCTTTGGCCGGAAGCCATGTGTCGGCGAACTTTACATATTCGGCATAATCGGGCGCAACCGCCGCCACTTTGGCGCCGCGATACCGGGCTTCGGTGAAAAAATGGGCGTCCGGCGTTCGGGTCATGGGCAAATTAGTTCCCCACACGATCATGTAAGTGGATTCATACCAATCCGCGCTTTCCGGGACGTCGGTCTGTTCTCCCCAGATTTGGGGAGAGGCGGGCGGAAGGTCGCAATACCAGTCATAAAAACTGATCATCGATCCGCCGATAAGGGAAAGGAATCTGGCGCCCGATGCGTAACAGACCATGGACATGGCAGGGATCGGTGTAAAACCGAATATCCGATCCGGGCCGAAGGTTTTAATGGTATGAATGAGTGAGGCCGCAATGAGGGTCGAAGCTTCATCCCATGAGACCCTCACAAATCCGCCTTTTCCCCGCGCGATTTGGAATTGGTTTTTCTTGTTCGGATTTTCGATGATACTTTGCCAGGCTTTAACCGGATCTTTGTGTTCCGCAAATTCTTCCCGCCACATTTTAAGAAGCGGGGACCGGATGAGGGGATGTTTCAATCGGACCGGGCTGTAGGTATACCAGGAAAATGTACAGCCCCGCGGACAGCCCCGGGGTTCATGGTTGGGGTATCCGGCCCCGCAGCTCGGATAATCGGTATTTTGGGTTTCCCACACAATGAGTCCGTTTTTGACATAAACATCCCATGAGCATGAGCCCGTGCAGTTCACACCGTGGGTGGACCGAACCGTTTTATCATACTGCCACCGCTCACGGTAAAAGTTCTCCCAATCTCTCTGTCCGCAACGGATCTCTCCCCAATCGCCGTCTGTTTTTTCTTCACGGCAGCCATAGGTTTCACCTTTGGGGCGGAAAAAGCGAAGGGCGGATAAAAAGGATCGATCGGACATCGGTCACCTCCTGAGCGGACTGTTATCGATTGACGGGTAAAATTCAGGCTTTACTTATTACTACCATAAACTTCGACGAAGAAATTTGACTTAAGTCAAAATTATTAAAAAATTTCTGTTTTGATCCCTCCGAATAATTCCTAAGAATCTTAAGGATCATCTCAAGGGGTCTGATAGGCTTGAGATAGAAAAGAGAAAATAGGACAGATAAAACAGGTGGTCAGAGATCGGAAGTCAGCGGTCGGAATTCAAGAAGTTAAGAAGATTAGAAGGTGAGAAGGCAGGCCTCAGCCTCTAAAACCTTTGTCACAGAGGCACGGTTTCATGTCTAAGAGCGTCCGACCTCCGACTTCCGATCTCTGACTTTCTCTTTTCCATTTTGTTTACGATCTATTGGGGTTTTAGAATGATTCGACAATCGGCTACGGTAGCGCCTTTGCCCTGTTCATGAATCATCAGCGGATTAATATCCATTTCGCTGATTTCAGGGTGGTTCATGACCATATCGGACAATCGAACCATCGCCTTTTCGATGGCTTCGAGATCTGATTTGGGCCTTCCTCTAAATCCTTCAAAAAGCCGGGTCCCCTTAATTTCATGAATCATACGCCGGGCTTCGTTTCTTCCGATCGGTGCCAGGCGAAAGACGACGTCCGAAAAAACTTCGACATAGATACCGCCCAGTCCGAACATCAGCAAGGATCCGAAGACCGGATAACGATTCATCCCCACAATGGTTTCAGTACCCGGCAAAGCCATTTTTTGAACCAGCACACCGTCAATGACTGCTTTTGGATTATATTCGGCGGCCCGGCCGACGATTTGGTTGAAAGCGCTTGTAACTTCCTGTTCATTCTTTAACCCCACCAACACTCCACCGGCATCGGATTTGTGAAGAATCTGCGGGGATACGATCTTCATCACCACAGGGAATGTCATATCAGCGGCGATATTGGCGGCTTCGGCCTCGTTTTTGGCGAGTTTTGTCGGCAATATGTGAAATCCGTAGCATTTGAGCAAATCGGTTCCATCCAGTTCGCCCAAATGCGTTTTTCCGGCTTCGAGGCTGGATTGAATGATGGCTTCAGCCTTGCGGACATCGTGCCGGAAATTAAACTGCTCAAGAATCGGCCGGTTGGTCCATTGCGCGTATTCGTAAAGGGCGCCGAAGGCTTTGGCGGCATCTTCGGGAAAATTAAAAACAGGATATCCGTGTTCCTGTAAGTACTTTACCCCCAAAGAGACATCGACGATTCCCATAAAACAGCATAGGATGGGTTTGTTTGAACCCCTGGCAACTCTTACAACGGCTTCTGCCGTGCCCAGGGCATTGGTCATGGATTGAGGGGTCAGGATCACCAAGGCGCCGTCAACATCCTCGTCCTGAATAACGCTGGACAATGCATTTTCATACCGATCATAAGAAGCATCACCGATGACATCCACCGGATTTTGAAAATTCGCGGTTTCCGGCAGGTGACGTTTCAGGGCATTAATGGTTTCCGTTTTGAATCGGGCGAGTCTTAAACCGGAAGAGACGGTCATGTCGGTGGCCACAATTCCCGGACCGCCGGCGTTGGTAACGATGGCCACCCGGTTGCCGCGGGGCATCTTCCGTTTCAATTTGCCTAAGGCGCTTTCTTCTTTGTAAGCAAAGGCGCCGGCAAAGTCGAAAAGCTCGTGGATGGATTCCGCGCGAATGATACCGGTCTGTTTGAAAATGGCATCATATACGGCCTCTGATCCTGCCAGTGATCCGGTATGGGAAGCAGCTGCACGAGCGCCGGCCGTTGTTCTGCCGGACTTGATCACCAGTATCGGTGTGCGCCGGTATCCGGAAGTGATGGTCTTTGCAGCTTCAATGAATTCAGGCCCTCTGCGAAGTTCTTCCAGATATATCATGATGACTTCGGTGTTGGGGTCTTCGTGCAAATAGAGCAACAGATCCAGTTCATCTACGTCTGCCTTGTTGCCGATGGAAATAAACTTTGAAAAACCGAAATCCCGGTCTGCGGCAAAATCGAGCACCGCGGTGCACAGCGCACCACTCTGGGAAATAAAAGAGATTTTTCCCGGTGCCGGCATGCGGGTGGAAAAACTGGCATTTAATTTTATATCCGGCAAAGGGTTAATGACGCCGAGGCAGTTCGGACCCACCATGCGGATATTGGCTTTTTTGCAGATGGAAACAATGCGCTTTTCCAGTTCGGCTCCCTCTCCACCGACTTCGCGAAACCCTGCCGAGACAATAACAATACCGTTTACGCCCATTTCTGCGGCTTCTTCCACCGATTTAAGGGCCGGCTGCGGGGGCAGAATGATCATGGCGAGATCCACCGGATCCGGGATCTCTTTTATCGACGGGTAGGCACGGACACATAAAATTGATTTGGCCTTTGGATTGACCGGATAGAGGGTACCTGAATAACCGCCGCGCAAGATATTGGCAAATATGTCATGGCCGACTTTACCGGGAGTGGTGGAAGCACCGATAACGGCCACGGATTTCGGAGAAAAAATGGCATCCAGCTGGTTCATGGCTTATTTTCCTTACGCACCGCCCTGAGGTGTTAAAGCGCCGCCTCTCGCGACAAAGCCCTGGGTCCCCAAACCCGTGGCGGAAGATGTCCCGGCGATTTGAGAAAGATACGTATCTCCGAGTTTCTCGATATGGTCGTTGGTATTGTCAAAGTAATTGAAATGAATCTGCTCTTCATCGATGACGGCTTCGAAAATTTTCACGCTGGTGCTGTCTCCGTTTTCCCTGCACACCAACAGAAATTGGTTGTACGCATCGATGGTGTCGTCTTCGAGTTTTGCGTCAAATGAAAATATGGTCTGGATTTTCTGGCCTTTGGCTGTTTTTCCGTCAGGCTCTGTGGTGGGTTCTCCGCCCAATTCCTTGATTCGCTCGGCGAACATCTCGGCGTGACGCATCTCATCGATGGCGATGAGTTTGATTTTCCCGGCCAAATCGCCAAAATCCATATCATCCAGATTGTAATGCTGATTCATGTACTGGGTGATTGCTTTCAACTCCATGCTCCGTGCCTTGTTCAAGACTTCAATGACCTTTTTTCTCCTTTGTTCTTTGGTCTTTTGCGCCACGTGGCACCTCCTTTTGAACGTAAAGTTTGCATTTAAAAATGATCTTAACGATTATTTTTTACATTGAAAACCTGGCCCTTTCCCGCCATGCGGGTCTTCGATGGGATAGGCAAGAGACAAATAACTCCGCCTGAAGGATCGCTGGAAGAGTATGAAACGAACTATGGTTAAAAAAATTAATAACACATTTTGATTGCAAATCGCAAATATTTTGAACTTAATTTTTTTAAAACAAAATGAAAATCAGAAAAAGGACAAACGGCATTGCTTTGGGACTTAATGGTGCTTATTGTTTTTCAATAATCTCGAGATATGAAATCGTTAAACAATTTTATTTCAGGAGGCCAAAATGATAACTGCAGAAGACGTTTTAAAAGAAAAAAACAGAGAGATGATTTGTATTTCTTCTGACAGGACGATCCGTGAAGCCTTAAGACTGATGAATGAGCAGAATATCGGTGCGATACTCGTTAAAAAACAAGGTAAAATTGTCGGGATCTGGACAGAGAGAGACCTGTTGCACAACATGAACCTGCCGGAATTTGATCCGGAGACGGATCTTGTCGGGGATTATATGACCACTCCGCTATACACCGTCCCTTACAGCGCATCAATTCTCAAAATCAATGAAATGTTTTTGGGGTTGTTTATCCGTCATGTTCTCGTTGAAAAAGACGGCGACTATGTCGGCCTTCTTTCCATTGGAGATGTCCTCAGAGCCAGCCTGGTCGTCCAGGATCTTCAGATTAAAGAGCTGAATGCCATAGGTAACTGGGAATATTACGAAAACTGGGGATGGCCTCGTAAAA
>JARRRC010000084.1:0-7420 GCA_037381105.1 Desulfobacterales bacterium | reverse complement strand
TCTCCAAGGTCGTTAGGGTCAAGAATCACCTTTTTCCGCCTCCAAATGTTGTTTTCAATAAGATCTTCTCTACCGGTCAATTCCCTGATGGCTGTCCTGACGATGTCTCCTGTAATTTTCTGTTGGTCAAGGCCAAAGGCAGTCAGAAGCGCCCGATCACAGACAATATTAATGAGCCGGGGGATGCCCCGGGAATATTTATAAATGAACCGGTAGGCCGCCGGGTCAAAACGGATGCTCGTTTTTTCGGAAGCAATATGGATTCGATGTTGAATATACTGTCGAACTTCTTTGAAGTTTAGAGGGACCAATTGGCAACTTAAAGATATTCTTTGTCCCAATTGTCTGAGTTCGTAAGAATTGAGTTTTTCTTTGAGTTCCGGCTGTCCGACCAGGATAATGTGTAATAGTTTATGTCTTGTGGTTTCAAGGTTTGAAAGTAAACGCAATTGTTCCAGAACTTCGTTGGTCAGATTCTGAGCCTCGTCAATCAGCAGAATCGTATTTTCGCCTTTGGTTTTTTGTTCAATGAGAAATACATTCAGCGTATCGATCAGGTCTTTAATATTATCCGCATTGGATGGGATACCGAATTCATCGTTAATGGCTTTCAAAAGCTGCAGAGAGTCAAGCTTCGGATTAAAGATGTAGGCGGCTTTTGTATGATGGTCCAGGTTTTCGAGAAAGGCTCGACAGAGGGTTGTCTTGCCGGTCCCGACCTCGCCTGTAATTTCCGTGAACCCTTCTCCCTGGATAACGGCATACGTCAGATGGGCAAGCGCTTCTTCGTGACTTTTGCTCAAAAAGAGATAGACGGGATTCGGAACGAGCTTGAATGGATTTTCATTGAAGCCAAAAAAATTTTTATACATCTATGCCCGCCCTTCGAAATCCTCTCCATTAAGTTTTTTAAAGGATAATTATAACATTATCAAAAAGTTGAAAAATATGTCAAATGGATTGCGTCTTTTCAAATCAGGTTGTCAAAACGGGAAGTCTTGCTAATCAAAAATTCCCAGTCTTTGTCCACCATATTTTGGATCTTTTTAAAATCTTCATCGGTTAAATGTTTGAAACGGCCCTGGATCTTTAAGTAATCTGTTACCGGCCGATCTCCCCTGATGTTGATCGTGTAATTCAAGCCGTCTTTAACTTCATACAACGGGAATACATTGGTCTGGACCGCAAGCCGGGCGATTTTGACGGACAATTCTGATGGGATGCGCCAACCCGTGGGACAGGTGGCGAATACATGGATAAATCTTGTTCCGCCTTTCATCCGTCGGGCTTTATCGAACTTTTGGATCATATCTTCCGGAAAGGCGATGCTGGCCGTGGCTGCATACGGAATCCGGTGGGCGGCAAGTATTTCAACCATATTTTTCTTGCGGCTTTTTTTCCATCCTTTCCCAGGTGTCGTTGTGGTGCGCGTGCCGAAGGGGGTGGCGGAACTGCGCTGAACCCCGGTATTCATATAGGCCTCGTTGTCGTAACAAACATAAATAAAATCTTCGTTGCGCTCCACCGCGCCGCTCAGCGCCTGTATTCCGATATCAAATGTTCCGCCGTCGCCGGCCCATGCCATGACCGTGGTTTCGGAATCTCCCTTCATATCCAGGGCTGCCCTCAAACCACTGGCGGTTGCCCCCGCGGTGGCAAAGGCTGTTTGAAGGATCGGCACTTTTAGGGATGATTGCGGATATGGTCCTGCTATGACGCCCCAACAGCAGGCCGGGATCACCACCATGGTTTTTTCACCCAGGGCTTTCAGCGCAAATTTCATGGCGATGGTTGCACCGCATCCTGGACATCCCACATGCCCGGAAACCATATAATCTATGTCCGGAATGTTGAGTCGGGTCATTCTTATCATCATCTCCAGTTTTATTAAGCCGCGTGATTACGATAGAGGCGGACAAGGCCTGCGGCAGGCGTCCGCCTCAGGTATAATTAAATTTTTTCTGAAAGAACTCGTGGATAATGGCTCGTAATGAGAAAACCGGTCTTATCTTTAGATAGGAGTAATCGGTTTAAGACGATTCGTTCGTCAAGACCTCGATTCGAGGAGGGTTTTTTCACAACGATCCCTAATCCACTCAAACAGCTTCCAGCAAAAATTTAATTATACCTGAGGCTTTTTTAACGTCAATTTGTTTCAAAAACCTTAAAACTTATAAAAAAAGTTCATCAATCATCAATCCATAAGTCCTACCCATATGCTTTCATCTTCCGGCGCATCGCAGTGTTTTGTTTTCCAATAAATTTCCGAAAGAGTGTCAGGGGTTACATCTCGGCCGCCGAGTCCTGCAATATAGCCGAACACCGGAGCATGTCCGGGACAGTTGCACAGTGCGGCTCTGATTTCCTGGGCAAAAATGCCGCTGGCGCCGAATGAAAAATTTCGGTCAACCACGGCGATTTTTTGAACAAGCCCGAGGTGTTTTCGAATGAGATCCGTGGGAAACGGGCGAAACATTTTTAGCTTGAGCATGCCGACTTTTTCCCCCTGGGAACGAAGATCGGAAATGACCTTTCGACAGGTGCTTGCCGCCGTTCCGGTGACCACCATAATGACCTGGGCGTCATCGCAATAAAACTTTTCCACCCGGCCATATGTCCGGCCGAATATGCTAAAGAATTCCTCCTCGACCTCGGCAAAAATATCCGGCACCTGTTCCATGGCTTTCTGTACATCACGCCGCATTTCCATATATACATTTGGCGGCGCCATTTGGCCGATGGCAAAAGGATCCGACGTATCCAATGCAATGCGGGGTGAAAACGACGGCAGAAAACCGTCCACCAGATTCTGATCGGGGACATCGACAGGTTCAAAGGTGTGGGAAAGGAAAAATGCATCCAAAACCACCATCACCGGCAGATTGACGATTTCCGCCAAACGATACGCTTGAATTGTGGTGTCCAACACCTCCTGACCGTCCTCGCAGTAAAGCTGTATCCAGCCGGTATCCCGTTGGGCCAGGCTGTCTGTCTGGTCCATCCAAATGTTCCATCCCGGTGCCAGGGCCCGGTTGACTTCGGCCATAACAATAGGAAGGCGGGCCGCCGAGGCCCAATGGAGGAGCTCATGCATCAACGCCAGGCCTTGGGAAGAAGTGGCCGTAAAGGTTCGAACCCCTGCACTGGACGCTCCGATAACGGCGGCCATGGCCGAATGTTCGCTTTCCACACATAAAAATCGGGCGTTCATGATTCCCTCGGAGCAATATTCCGATAATGCTTCGACGATGTGGGTTTGGGGAGTAATGGGATAGGCAGACATTACCTGAACTTTTGCCAGTCTTACGGCTTCCGAAACCGCGTGACTACCTTCCAGAACCTGTTTCATCTCTCCTCCTGAAGCTCCATGGCACTTCGCGGACATTCAGTAACACATATGCCGCATCCTTTGCAGTAATCAAGATCAATCCGTCTTTCATTGCCTTTAAGCTTTACGGCAATTTCGGGACAAAATATCCGGCAGTTGTCGCAGCCATTACAGATACCGCAGTTGAAACAGCGCCGGGCTTCTTTAACAGCCTGGTTGATGGTGAGCGTTGTTTTAATTTCATCGAAAGAATGAATCCGTTTATCGAGCCCGATGGTTTTTACTTCTACTCGGGGTGCACGGGAAAAATAATCGAGATTGATATTGTCTGTGGATACGATGTGAAGGCTTTCCGCCGGTTGCTTTTCATCCATATACCGTGCCATGGAGAGCCCGGGGCCGCTCCCCACTCGGCAGGCGTTTAAGCGGTTTGAAACGGCATGCCTGCCCTGCTTAAAGAAAATATCAAGAGCCATCGCCGCCTGTTTTCCTGAAGCAACGGCATCGGTGACGCTTTTAATGGTGTTGGTCAAATCACCGCCAAAGAGAAACGGCGGATCTGAAGTTGTCAATGCACAGTGGCTAAGATGCAGGGTTTCGTCGCTTTTTTGTAAAGGAAACAACCATGGATCCAGGAGTTCTGCACCAATGGCCGTGAAGATTTTCCGGGTTCGAAGATGCCTGACGGGTTGGCCGGTCGGAATGACACGGGCCCTGCCGCGGTCCGTCTTCATGCTGCTGGTTTTCATCTGCTCTAAGAATAAAACAAACCCGTCGTCATCTTCTTTGATTTCCACCGGGGAAAAGAGCTCCATGATGGCGACACCTTCTTGAACGGCCATGTGCACCTCGTCTTCAAATGCCGGCATGTCCTGTCTCCGTCTTCGATATACCAGCGTCGTCGTCGTTCCTAAGCGGACAAGAGATCTGGCAACATCAATAGCGGTATTCCCTCCGCCGACAACCGCCGCAGTTTCATTTAAAGGGGCGGCGGTTTCTCCTTTACGCAGACGGTTGAGAAATTCAAGACCGTCAACGGCCCAGTGTTCTCCGGGAATATTCATTTTCAATGATCGGCCGTGACCGCATCCCACAAAAAAGGCATGGTAACGGTTTTTGGCATTCTCGAGAAAATCTTGGGTGACCGGTGTATTGCAGGTTATTTTGACCCCGCATTTTTTAATCCGTTCGATTTCAAATGCGAGGATATGATACGGCAGCCGATATTGAGGTATCCCCCACCGCAGGATACCGCCGGGTTCGGATTGCGCTTCATAAATCTCACACGAATACCCTAGTCGTGACAGAAAATAGCCGGCGGCCAGTCCGGCCGGTCCGGCGCCGATAATGCAAACGGTTTTTCCGTTGATTGGCAAATTTTTCAATTGGGGTTTCAATTCATTCCTGATGGCGGCATCACCGGTAAAACGTTCCATGGCGTGGATGGCAATCGGTTCATCAAAACCGGCGCGATTACAGACCCTTTCACAGGGATGAAAGCATACGCGGCCGCAGACCGAAGGAAATGGGTTTTCAAGAAGGATGGTCTTGAGTGCATCTTCATATTGTTCTTGATTGAAAAACATTTCGATCCTGGCAATATCCTCGCCGGCGGGGCACGCCGCACTGCATGGTGCGGTTTTCTCAAGGTATATCGGACGTACAAATCGCCATGATCCGGTTTTGTTTGTTTCCGTTAAGACATGTGAGCGTGATATGAATAATGGAATTTTTTCAACGTGTTTGGGCTTTTTTGCCATTTCCGATCGCCTTTGTTTAATGATGTTCAACGATCCCGTGAAGCGTTACCTTTTTATAGGCTTGTTGAGCCGCCAAAATATTCTGGTCCGATTTTACATGGATCTCGTTTTTAATCGCTTGCGCAATCCTGTCCAATGGCGGCATTCCCAAAACTTTTGCAAAAGCGCCGATCATGGCGGTATTGATGATTGGATGCGTGCGTGTCCCAAGACCGTTTTCGGCGGCGATGTGATCGGCATCGACAAAAGCAAGCCGAAGTCCTGAAAAAGGTTCCATATGATTGGGGAGTTTATTTGAATTGATTAAGATTGAGCCTCCAGGCTTGAGTCCTTTTGTAACATCGATGCTGTCGAACAGCTTCACGTCTTGAACAATGACATGATCCGGTGTGTAAATATTGCTTCGGACCAAAATTTTTTCTTTATCCAGCCTGAGATACGCTTCAACCGGTGCGCCCCTTCGTTCCACACCAAAAAGGGGAAAGGTCTGAACATAATAGCCGGTTTTGAAAAAGGCTTTTGCCAGTAATATCGAAGCCACTACCGTACCCTGTCCGCCGCGACCGTGAAAACGAATTTCATGCATGATTTATTTTATCCCGGGCGTAAAAGAACTGCTTTTGAATGAATGGATCATTGATATAATTCACTAAAAAATAAGAGAATTTTAATCCCTTTTGAATTTAAAACACACATTTTAGGTTTAATATTGACTTGAAAACCTTAAAAAACAGAGATATTATCATTTTCATTCTTGAAAAGCAAACAATGACTTTCATTTCAGCCCGGATGATTCGGAAGCAAATGGGAAGGTCATTATTATCTCACGGTTCGGGTTTCGCATTCAAATTTTTATGAAAATTCTAAACATATTCGCATTTTTATCCGATGTTAATAGTGAAGGATCAACGCCATGTGTTTTCAGAAGATGGCGATATGTTTATCTTTAAAAACACCGTTTCATTTGTGACCCAATATTTAGGATGTATTGCATGGTTGTTTATGCGCTTTCAAATACTTCACACATCCTTAAATATTGGGTCACACTGCGAAGTAGAGGTTTATGCCAAAGAGCCCAAAACCTGAATGATTGTTAATATACGTTCCAAAGGTTTTCGACAATGCCGGTATATGAATATACAGCCCTGGACATGAACGGAAAGACCATCTCGGGAGTCGTAGATGCAGACAGCCCCCGTACGGCCCGTCAGAAATTGCGTGCGTCCAAGAATTTTCCGGTTGCCATTAAGGAGGTTCATGATACGGCTGCATTAAAGATGCCCAAGTCTTTTTCGGTAGCGCCATTTTTTTCCCGTGTCAGATCCTATGAAGTTTCAATGATGACCCGACAACTGGCAACTTTGACCGGCGCCGGCCTTCCGTTGGTTTCGGCCATGGACGCCCTGATATCGCAAATCAGGTCTCCGGCATTTAAAAAAATGCTGGCAAAGATCAAAGATTCAATCGTGGAAGGAAACAGTTTTGCAAAGTCGTTGTCTTTGTTTCCGGGGACTTTTTCACCACTTTACGTCAATATGGTCAAAGCCGGTGAATCGTCAGGAGCTCTTGACATCGTTTTGGAACGTCTTTCCGATATTACCGAAAAACAGCAGGCCCTAAAAAATCGCATTCGAGCCGCTATGGCGTACCCGATTTTAATGGCCTTTATCGGCATGTTGGTCTTGTTTTTGCTTTTGACATTTATTGTTCCCAACATTACATCCATTTTTTCGGATATGAACCAGACACTTCCCGCGCCGACACTCTTTCTCATTAAAATAAGTAATATTTTTAAAAATTATTGGTGGATAATCTGTATTGTTGCGGCAGTTATCCTGCTCATTTTAAACAGCATTCGCAAGACCGTGAAAGGGAGGTATTTTTTTGATAAAACAAAACTGTCATTACCGAGTGTCGGCCTTTTAGCCAAAAAAATTGCGGTGGCTCGTTTTGCACGAACACTGGGATCACTTCTTGAAAATGGGGTATCCATGTTGCCGGCCCTTGAGATTGTAAAAAATATTGTCGATAATGTCCTTATCGCCAATGCCGTTGAAGATGCTTCAAAAGAGGTTGGAAAAGGTCAGGGGTTGGGATCTGCTCTGGCGAAGAATAAAATATTTCCCGATCTTTCCATCCAAATGATACAGGTTGGAGAACAGAGCGGAAAACTGGAAGCCATGCTGAATAAAATCGCAGATGTATATGAAGATGAAGTGGAAAGCAGTATAATGACCATGACATCCCTTCTGGAGCCTGTTATGATACTGGTTATGGCTGTTATTGTCGGATTCATCGTTCTTTCGATATGTCTGCCGATATTTGAAATGAG
>JARRRC010000083.1:0-7423 GCA_037381105.1 Desulfobacterales bacterium | reverse complement strand
AATCTGTCGGAGAAATTTAAAATGACCCGATACGTGTGGCTTGTCTTACTCTGGGCAACCTGGTGTTTCCTCCACAGCTTCATGATTGCCCCTCGGGTTACCGAATTTGTCCGGAAACGTTCTGAAAAAGCATACCGGTATTACCGGATCTTTTACAACCTTATTGCGTTCGTGACCTTGATTCCTGTTTTGATTTACTCCTTTTCCATCAAGGCGCAGCCCTTATTTCGCTGGGAAGGTCCGTTTAGAATCGTTCAGGGACTATTGGTGGCCTCTGCTTTTTTGCTTTTTATCGGCGGTGCCGGGCGATACGATCTGCTCCAGTTTCTCGGAATCCGTCAGGTTCGAGAAAATAATGCCTGCAGCACTTTAACCAACGACTGCCGCCTGGACACCGGCGGCATACTCGGTGTGGTCCGGCATCCCTGGTACGCAGGCGGTATTCTTATTGTCTGGGCCGAAAATCTTGATGTGACCGCGATTCTGACGAGCCTGGTGATTACCGCTTATTTTTTAATTGGCGCTTTCCTGGAGGAAAGAAAACTGTTGGCAGAGTTCGGAGAGGAATACATCGTTTATCGACGACGGGTGTCGATGTTTTTTCCGTTCAAATGGGTTATGCAAAAGCTAAAAGGCAAAGGGACGAGCACTGGAACAAAGAATAATCCCTCAAATGATCCGAAACACGATGATGAGAAATATTAAGGGCCAAAAACAATCCTGCCGGAAAACGATCTTCTATATGATGTAGACGTTTATCATTTTATGCTTATCTTTAAACATTGTCAGCGGTCGTCATTCTGATTTAAAATTTTATCCTACCCGAGACTCCTTCAGCGGCAATTTGTTTCAAAAACATAGACAATTAGTAAAAAGGAGAAGCATCATGGCAAAAATTACATTAAAAGGCTCACCGATTGATACCATCGGGGATTTGCCGAAAATTGGGGAAAAGGCGCCTGACTTTACGTTGACCAAAAGGGACCTTTCCGAGACAAGCCTTAAGGATTATGAGGGAAAACGCATTGTATTAAATATTTTTCCGAGTATTGACACACAGGTATGCGCAACCACGGTTCGAAAATTTAACGTGGAAGCCAGCAAGCTTGAAAACAGTGTCGTCCTTTGCGTTTCCGCAGATCTTCCATTTGCCCACGAAAGATTTTGCGGGGCAGAAGGTATTGAAGATGTGTTGTCGCTGTCGTGTTTTCGTTCCGAGACTTTTGGAAAAGATTATGGGGTGAAAATAACCAGCGGGCCCCTGGCCGGTTTGTTGTCCAGGGCCGTTGTTGTTATTGATGAATCCGGAAAGGTCGTTTACACGGAACAGGTCCCCGAAATTACACAGGAGCCGAATTACGAGGCTGCACTGGCAGTATTGTCCTGACCCGAATATTTCTTGAATACAACCGGAATTTGGAACCCCTTTTAAGCGGTTTACTTTTAAGAGGGATAAAACATGTAAATCTTCAATTCGTCAGAGATTCACCTCACAGTTTTACACCCGGGCCAGCACTCTTAAAACCTCATCAATCTGTTCCGATAAAATATATATGTGTGGTGAAAACCGAACTCTTCCGAGACGTTCGGCAGCAACGACTTTGTAATCATTAAGATGCTGCATAACCTCAGCCGTTGTGACTCCCGGTTTTTCACAAACAATGATTCCCGTGGGATAATCCTGGAAGTGATCTGAAAAAACCATAAATCCCAGATCCGCAAGACCGTCTCGTAAATAAGAACTCAATTCATAGATGCGCCTTCGTGACGTCGAAAAACCGATATCTTCGATGAATTCGAGAGCAGCTTCAAAATAGATCCAGTCATTGAAATTGGCAGTTGAGATGGTGAATCGATCTGCCGTGGGTTTAAGTTCAGACTTGTAAGGAAGATATTCCTTGTCATTGATCACTGACGCCGTTCCCAAAAACACCGGGTCCAGATTGTTCAACTTTTCTTTGGCAACAAAAAGAATCCCCAGTCCAAGGGGCCCCATTAACCATTTCCAGGCTGAAAACGCCATGTAGTCAATATGGGCGGTTCGGATATCCAGGGGTTGCATGCCGACCCCCTGTGCGCCGTCGACGACAAAATCGATGCGGTTTTCTCTGCACAATTTGCCGACTTGCTCCAACGGCAAGGGCATACCGGTACACCAGTGCACCGCAGACAGCGAGATCGCGCGGGTTTTTGAAGTGACCAGTGCTTTCAGCGATTTTAGAAATGTTTCAGGAGATGTTTCCATGGGTGCGATGATCAGTTTCACTCCTTTTTTCTTAAGATGCTGCCATGGATAAATATTGCTGGGATATTCGTTTTGAAGCAGGATGACTTCATCTCCTTCAGACAGCCTTAATCCATGGGAGATAAAATTCATCCCTTCAGCAGTGTTGTGTATCAAGGCCAGTTCATCGGGCAGGCAATTTAAAAGTCTGGATAGAATATTTTTTATATTGCTCTGGACTTTGGGGTAGCCGGCCACATCGGTGAAAATGCCTTTACGGGAGTAACCCTCCATGAATCGGGAAAGCGCTTTTACGATGTGGGTTCCCGCAGGCGTCGTGCCGCAATTGTTCAACCAGATCATCTCCTGGTTGACGGGATAAGCCCTATAGACCGAGTTCCAATTCATTTTCTTCACCTCCGGAGTTTACCCTGTTGTCGAATGAAAATCATTTGCAATATTTATCAAAACCTATAAAAATATAAGTATCAAGACAAGTCGCTCTAAATCTTATTCTTCCCATTTGAAATCATTGTGTCAAGGTGTTATTATATGGATATAACATTCGCTTTTCATCTAAATTTAATCTTTTTTGACAACGAATTTTAAATGGAGGTTAAAAAATGGGAAACAAACAAGAAGATTATACGTGTGCACACTGCGGCTATACTTCTGATGGAAAATTCAAAGGAGATATCTGTCCTGAGTGTAACCAAACTTACTGGAAATGTTCTAAATGCGGATTCCTCATTACGGCCTCGACACCACCGGACACATGCCCGCAATGCGATGAGAAATGCGATTTTTTAAATGTTACCTGTTATACCCCGGAATGCGGCGGCCCCGGACATATCGATCCGAGATTGTAGCACGAGTTCCGCACCCTCAATTTTCAGCCATACAGATAAAGTCGAACAGGCCGGATTATCCCCCCGTCTATTGAAGATTCTGAAAAAGATATTATATTCGTAAAAGTATGGCGCTGGAGCGAAGCGAAAATCTCGCTGTCGGGGCATATGAAAACCGCCATCCTGCTGCACAAATGTTTTTTGTCCCCGAAAATCGGGGGATGAACCGGTTTTCAATGTAAAAATAAATTTGGCATAGACGGGTCGGCGTTGATTAAAAAGGTGAAACATGTCGATAAAATTAAAAGCGAAAATTCAAAAAGGGGTTCAAATTGAATTCGGGGTTCTGGATGATCGGGGGAACCATGTCGGGGATTTCATTCCGGAGTGCACGGTGTGCCAAAGCACCTATTTTGAACTCAGTGAAGATTATACAATGGGAATTTGTGTCAAGTGCAAGAATGTGGTTGCCCGGAGAACGGATGTGTACCCTGTGCCTGATGTCAGCGTTAAAGGGAAAAAAGTCATCGGGTTTGCAACGAAATCCCTCGGTGATTTCAAATGGGTTTGCGCTGCGTGTGATAATGATATGAGTGTCCTAATGAAGGATCTGGCCACTACAGTATGTACTGCGTGCGGGAGGGTGACGAGTCGAAACAAGGCTGCAGTCACAACGGTGTCATCCAGGGCTGCCGTCACGTGGAATGTGTAAGTTTCATTAATAACCGGAGGATATAATGAAGAAAAATAACAATGATTCGTCTGTTGGTGCGTTTTTGAAAAAGCGGTATGACATCAGCGACGAAGAATTAGAACAGAAGATCAAAAACATGACCGATGAAGATCTGGTAAGGGTGTTCTTGGCCATGTTAAGGCAAGATAAAAACAGGGCCTCCTACCTGTTTCAATACATAAAAGAGGTCGTCAACAGCTCCGCTGCAATGGGAAACCAGGGCTATCAGCCTATCGCAATGCTCACCCTTTACGCCCGTGAGTCGGAAGGGGTAACAGAGTTTAAGTTACATCCGGCCAGGACAGGGAGTGAAGAAGTGTATCGAAATTTAAAATTAAAGCGGTTGTTCGAACTTATTAATGACGCATGGGTTCAGTATGGTAATGAGGTTTTTGGAGGCATCACCGACGAAACCCGGGTGGACATGTCTGCTCTCGAAGCCTGGGCAAAGGTGTTGGAAGATCAGAAAGAATAGGAACCGGATCAACGTTGCGGTTAACGAAACTTTTGCGGCTGAAAGGAAATAAAATGTTATGCTTAAAAAAATCATATCCGGTGGTCAAGTCGGTGCCGACCAGGCTGCACTCGATGCCGCTATCAAATGCGATTTTCCCCATGGCGGCTGGATTCAAAAAGGAAAGAAAACCCAAACAGGGATATTGCCCGAAAAATATCATCTAATAGAAATGTCGGTCTCCGGCTATAAAGAACGAATCGAACGGAATGTCGTCGAATCCGACGGGACCGTCATCATCTCACACGGAAATCTGAGTGGCGGTGCGGATTACAGCCGGAAAATGGCAATGAAACATGATCGGCCGAGCCTTCACATTGATTTGAGTAAAACGCCGGTCGCCAGCTCATCTTCCGAAATAAACACCTGGATCATCGAAAATGCCATAGAAGTCCTCAATGTGACGGGTTCAAGAGCCAGTGAAGATGGCGATGTATATAAAGACACGGTTTATATCATTGAAAGCACCATATTGCTGAGCCTTGTGAATGCGAAACCCGGTGAACATTTGAGCGATCATTCAAGGCAAAAGTATCTTGAGAAAGCGCCTATTCCGCCAAAAACCGTTGATGAAGCCGTCGATCGGTTAATCACTCTTTTGGATTTGAAGGATAAACTGAAAATAACTCAAATGAAATTAGACGATCGGGTCAATTTTGATTCCACTTTACATAAATATTTTAAAAATACGATGTGTGTATGGCATGGAAATAAAGACCTGCTGGCAGATTGCAGATCCGTTTCGGGAAAACCGATACGCAGCGAAAACGAGGCTGAATTTGTTATCATTAAAAGGTTGTGGGAAAGGCTGAAAAAGACGCATGCATTGAGAATTGTTAAATAGTGCCCCTCCCTAAAAGGCAAAATGCTGGCTATGCATCTGGATAGTTGATTCATAAAAAAGTCGGAAAATATCGTGATTCAGAAAATTATCTCAGGCGGTTATACAAGTGCTGATCGGGCCGCCCTTGACGCCGCAATCAAACTCGGCATATCCTACGGCGGGTGGATACCGAAAGGCAGGACTGCCGAAACCGGCACATTGCCTGAAACCTATGATCTTCAAGAGATTCCGACCGATAACTATACGGAATGTATCCGACAGAACGTAAAGGATTCAAAAGGGACGCTTATCATATTCTACGGCAAACTCTCCGGAGACCTTTATCAGGCCGAAAGAGAAACATTAAGACAAAAACATCAGCTCCTGGGTATTGATCTTAAACAAAAAAATGCGTTTCAAGGGGCTTCACTGTTGAATGACTGGGTTCAATTGAGACAGATTGATGTGCTTTATGTGATAGGTGCGAGTGCCATCCTCAATCCCAACATAGAAAACCACACAAGGGTTATGATTGAAAGAGCATTGATACTGGATCTGATGAACGTTCCCGTCGGCCGTGTGATTACCGATTATTCCAAAAAAGACTACTATATTGAAAAACAGACGGTTCTTCCGAAAACCATTCATGAAGCTGTGGAAAGATTAATATTGGAATTATCGTTGAAAGATAAAGTCGTCATCGCCAATATGACATATGATGAACTTGCTGATCTCAATTCAAATCTGGGTGCCTATATCCGGAACGCATTCCGTCTCTGGTCCGGAAATGCGGAGCTGATGGAATCCTGCAGGTTCGCGGCCAAAGACAAAACATTGAATGTGGACAGTGCATCCTTTGCCATTATTGATAATTTGTGGGAAAAATTGCGGAAGACACATAAGTTGAAGGTAATCAAGTGATGAAACCAGAAGGCATTGAAGTTCATAAATGGTCGGACGATCAGGCGCCGGATGAGGCGGTGATCCGTAAAATACTGGACGCCGAAGACTTGCAACCCTATCGCTGGTCAAACAGCCCGGGGGATATTTACGGTGCCCACTCACACACCTTTCATAAGGTGATTTATGTTGTGAAAGGATCGATTACTTTCGGACTGCCGGATACCGGGGATCGAATTTTACTGCATACCGGTGACCGGCTGGATCTGCCGGCCGGCATATCTCATAATGCGGTTGTGGGAAATGAAGGGGTTGTTTGTCTGGAAGCACATCGGTAAGTGAAATGTAGCGAAACGGAAACGACATTCTTTCAAATCTGCTGTTGCCAACCTTTATTTTCATACCTATCTTTTAATGACTAATTCGCATCTCTAATTTTCGGCAGCGCTAATATAGTATAAGCAGGAGAAAGTCATGACTCCCAACCGTCTTATCGATGAAAAAAGCCCGTATTTACTGCAGCACGCGTATAATCCGGTGGACTGGCATCCATGGTCGGAAAAGACCTTTGCAAGGGCCGTTGCAGAAAATAAACCGATTTTTCTTTCCATCGGGTATTCGACCTGCCACTGGTGCCATGTTATGGAAAAAGAGTCATTCGAAGATGAAGAAGTTGCGAAATATCTGAACGATGTCTTTATTTCCATCAAAGTCGATCGGGAAGAACGGCCGGATATCGATGCCGTTTATATGGCGGCCTGCCAGATGCTCACCGGCAGAGGCGGATGGCCGCTGAACCTTTTCCTGACTCCGGATAAAAAGCCTTTTTTTGCAGCTACCTATTTGCCCAGGCAAAGCCGTTTCGGACGTGCGGGGTTGATCGAACTTTGCCGGCAGGTGAAAAATCTATGGGCATCTCAAACCGCCAAGGTTACGGAGTCTGCGGCCAGCATCGCGGACAATTTACACCGCGCCTTTTCATTCACCTCGGCAGATGAACCGGATGAATCCCTGCTTGATCTTGCCTATGATCAAATCAGACGCACCTATGATGCCGAGGCGGGCGGGTTTGAACCCGCACCGAAATTTCCCACGCCTCACCGGTTGCTTTTTTTATTGCGATGCTATCATCGTACCGGTGACACCAAGGCCTTGGAGATGGTTGAAAAAACATTAACCGCCATGCGCTTAGGGGGAATATGGGATCATGTGGGATTTGGATTTCACCGGTATTCGACCGATAAAAATTGGCTGTTGCCGCACTTTGAAAAAATGCTGTATGATCAGGCATTGATTGCCATAGCCTATCTGGAATCTTACCAGATTACCAAGAATCCGCTTTATGCCCGGACAGCCGATGAAATTTTTACTTATGTGATGC